>DASXGS010000061.1:0-9959 GCA_036488975.1 Rhizomicrobium sp.
TCTTCGCGAAAGGAGAAGCCACGTTCGGCCTCATCGAACTGGAAGGACGACACGCCGAGATCGAGCACCACGCCATCGGTCAGTGTTTCGCCGGATTGCGCGAGCAGCGAGTCCATTTCGGAGAAAGCACCCTCTACCACCGCAAGCCGGCGGGGATAGCGCGCCGCCAATTCGCGTCCGCGCGCGATGGCATCGGGATCGCGATCGATCCCCAATACGGAGCAATTCGCGGCATCGAGCAGGCCGCGCGCGTAGCCACCGCCGCCGAACGTGCCGTCCACATACATGGCGCCATCGCGCGGGCCGATTGCCTCAAGCACTTCGGCCAACATCACGGGCGTATGTGCGCTCATGCGGCGCCTCCCGTGCGGTACACCTGCTGCATGCGCTCAAGCCGCTCGCGCTCGACTGGCTCGAACGTGTCGGGATTCCAGACTTCGAAGATTCGGTTCAGGCCGAGGAACAGCACGCGCTCCTGAATACCGGCATGGGCGATCAGTTCATCCGGCAACCGCACCCGGCCTTCATCGTCGAAGCTCAGAAGCTTCGCCTGGCCGAAAATGGCGGTCGCCTGCGCAGCAAAGTCCTGGCTGAAAATAGGATTGAGGCTGTTCAGCTGCGCGTCCGCCTGCTCGAAGAGGGCATCGCCAAAGCCGTTCAGCGCCGGGTGCGCCACCGCGCGGATGCAATAGAACCCGTCGGTGTTCTGTCCGGCGAGAACTTGCCGGAAGAGCGCGGGCACGCTGACGCGGCCCTTCGCGTCGAGCTTGTTCACCACCTTTGAGACGAACCGTTGCACGGCCCCACGCGCCCCCTGCCCTGGCGGCGCGGCCCCTTCAGCCGGGTCCGGGTCGCCTACCGCAGAGGATGCTCTTCCTGCCCGCGGTATGGGATGACATGGGATAACATGGGATATAGCCGTTGGTCAACGTAAAAAGCACAATTCCCAGAGGAACTTGGCGCTACAGGTGGTGACGAAGGACACAACCCCTAGGAATTTTAGGAACGAAGCCGAAACAGTGAAATCCTTGAGTTACTCCGATTAACAAAGGGTTACCGGGTCACTGTCGCTCACCGTTTAAGATTGCCGCCGCGAATCGAAGGTGCGCGCCCACAAGCATGACACTGCTCAGGCTCTCCGGAATCGAAAGAACCTTCGACAATGGCCTGCAGGCGCTCGCCGGCTTGTCGCTGGACGTGGCGGAAGGGGCGTTCGTGTCGCTGGTGGGCCCCAGCGGCTGCGGGAAATCGACCGCGCTGCGGATCGTGGCGGGGTTGATTGCGCCGACGGCTGGCACCGTGGCGTGGCCCCACGATAGGCCGGAACTCGGGTTCGTCTTTCAGGAGCCGACGCTGATGCCATGGTCAGACGTCCTGACCAATGTGCGCCTGCCGCTGGATCTCCAAGTTGTTGCGCGCCGCGAGGCGAATGCGCGGGCGGAAACGGCGCTGGGACGCGTGGGGCTTGGTGGATTTGCGCGCAGCTATCCGCGCGAGCTCTCCGGCGGAATGAAGATGAGGGTGTCTATTGCGCGCGCGCTGGCCGCCCAGCCGAAACTGCTGCTGATGGACGAGCCGTTCGCGGCACTCGACGAGTTCACCCGTCAGGCGCTGAATGACGATCTGCTGAAGCTTTGGGCGGAGGACGGGCTCACCGTAATCTTCGTCACGCATTCGGTTTTCGAGAGCACCTATCTGTCTTCGCGCGTGGTGGTGATGACGCCGCGTCCCGGGCGGGTTGCTGCAGAAATCGATCTCCCCTCGCCGCGCGGGCGCCATGCCGACTATCGCCTCTCTGGAGAGTTTGCTGAAAACGCGCGCCAGGTTTCCGGCGCCTTGCGCAGCACGATGGAGCCGCGCGCATGAAGTCGCTCAGGCTCCTCCTGCCTCTGGCGCTCGGCATTGCGGTGCTCGCGACCTGGGAATTTCTCGTGCGGCATTTCGAAGTGCCAAAATTCGTGCTGCCCGCGCCCTCACTGATCGCAACCGACCTCGTGCGCGAATTTCCCAAGCTGATGGCGGCGACCTGGACCACCTTGCGCATCGTGCTGATTGCGTTTGCGCTGGCGATCACAAGTGGCATCGCGCTTGCCGTACTGTTCAGCCAGAGCCGCCTCGTCGAATTCGCGCTCTACCCGTATGCGGTGATCCTGCAGGTGACGCCGGTCGTGGCGATCGCGCCACTTATTGTGCTGTGGTCCGGGTACGAGCACATCGATCGCGCGCTGCTGATCCTCGCCTGGATCGTAGCGTTCTTTCCGGTGCTCTCGAACACGACGCTCGGCCTAAAATCAGCCGACCACAACCTGATCGAGCTGTTTCGTCTTTATGCCGCCTCACGCTGGCAGATTCTCACACGCCTGCAATTGCCGACCGCCCTGCCCTATCTGCTGAATGCGATGAAGATCTCCGGCGGGCTATCGCTTATCGGCGTCATCGTCGCGGAATTTGCCGCCGGCACCGGCTCCGACACAGGGCTCGGCTGGATCATCATCGAATCCGGCAACCGGCTGCACACCGAAACGATGTTCGCCGCACTCGTGATCCTGGCCGCGCTTGGCGTAGTCATTTTCTTCGCCCTCACGGCACTCGAATGGCTGCTGCTGCATCGTTGGCACGAAAGTGCCGTCAGGCAGCAGGCCTGATTTTCGCGGGGGCGGTTTCAGGCGCCAGGGCCATGGCCAGCAGCGCCAAAAGCATCGCGGCGGTCCAATAGTAGGCGGGCGCCAGCGGATCGCCGGTGCGCTGGATCAGCCATTTGATGACGAACTGCGTCGAACCGCCGAAAATCGAGATTGCAAACGCGTAGATCGTCGCCACCGCGCCGGACCGGATCGACGGCGGCAACGATTCAGTAAGTGTAACAATCGCCGGCACGGTGCTGACGCCGGCCAGAAACACCATCACCGTCTCGGCGCCGTACAACGCCCAGGCGTTGCGGAAATGATCGATGATCCAGAAGCCGGGAAAGATTGCTACGAGCAGCAGCACGCCGGGAATTAGCATCACCGGTTTGCGGCCGTATTTGTCGGCCAGCCAGCCGCTCCACACTTCGGAGACGATGGAGAACGCGCCATTGACGATGGTGGCGCCGAAGGCGATGGCCGCAGACAGCTTCAACGTGTCCAGCGCATAGGTTGTCATGTAGCCGATCGAATAGCTGCCGATCGTTGTGCCGGTGAGCATCAGCAGGCCAAGAACGATAATGACCCGATGGGTTTTTATCCGCGCACGCAATCCGGTCGGCCCGTCGAAAGCGGCCGCGGACGATTTGTCCAGTGTTTCGGGCAGCCGGCTGCGCACGAAAAGCCCAAAGGGCACGATCGCCGCGCCGATCAGCATGGCCACGCGCCAGCCCCAGTCCTGCAACTGCTGGTCATTCAGCAGCTTCGCCAGCGCCACCCCGATCAGCCCGGCGAACAGGATAGCGGCATCCTGGGTCGCGTACTGCATGCAGAGATACAGCCCGCGACGTTCTGGCGGTGCGGTTTCGGCCATGTAGGCCGTGGTCGGCCCCACCTCGCCGCCAAGCGCAAATCCCTGCAGCAGACGAAACAGCACGACCAGCACCGGGGCGGCCAGCCCGATCTGCGCGTACGACGGCGTGAGCACGAGCCCGATGATGGCCGCGCCCATCAGAGAGAATGAGAGGAGCATCGCTGGTTTGCGGCCCACCCGGTCGCCCATGCCGCCGATCACGATGGCGCCGATGGGCCGCGTGACGAAGCCGATGCCGAAGGTGGCGAGCGAGGCGAGCAGGCTGGTGGCCGGATCATGCGAGGGAAAGAAGGTCCGACCGATGTACACGGCAAAATAAGAGAAAGTGAGGAAGTCGTAGAATTCGAGGCCGTTGCCGATGAAGACGGCAATCACATGCCGCACCGGGACGGGCTTCACTGCGGCCTCTGCCATACCCGTCCCCTGTCCGCCTGTGTCTATCTGGGAGGCATTGTGTCACTGGCGCAAGAGTACGTGGGGACAAGAACATATATACGCAAACTAGAATGTACTTTATTGATTTTCACATTGCCGACGTGTGGTCCATTGATTTTTACAGCGGCAGTTGCGACCTTGGGTATCATGGCCAAGGTCCAGCCGCCCCAGGCGCTCACCGCAAACCGGCTCCAAACCGGTGACGTCGTCTACTGGCGGGGCGGCGACTGGGTCGATTACTTCATGGACGCCGAGATTTTCCCGGAATCCGCGGCGGCCGACGGAGCCCTGAAGGCGGCCCAGCAATTCGTGGCCGACCGCGTCGTGGTCAATCCGTATCTCTTCCCGGTTCGCGTGACCGAAGACGGCGCTTACCCGGTTGAGGAGCGTGAGATCATCCGCGCCGGCGGCCCTTCCATCCATCCGGACCTCGGCAAACAGGCGGCGCGCCATGTACCGGTATGACGAGTTCGACGCGACCTTCGTGCGCGAGCGGGTGGCGCAGTTCCGCTACCAGGTGGAACGCCGCCTTGCCGGCGAACTGACCGAAGACGAATTCAAGCCGCTGCGGCTGATGAACGGCCTCTATCTGCAGCTGCATGCTTACATGCTGCGTATCGCCGTTCCCTACGGCACGCTGAGCCCTGAACAGCTGCGCATGCTGGCGCACATCAGCCGCAAATACGACAAGAGCTACGGCCACTTCACCACCCGCCAGAACATGCAGTTCCACTGGATGAAGCTGGTGGATGTGCCCGATGTGCTGGCCGATCTTGCGACCGTCGAAATGCACTGCCTGCAGACGAGCGGCAATTGCGTACGCAACGTGACTGCGGATCACTTCGCCGGCGCCGCGGCGGATGAGATCGAGGATCCGCGCATTCTGGCCGAAATCATCCGGCAGTGGTCGACGCTGCATCCGGAATTCTCGTTCCTGCCGCGCAAGTTCAAGATCGCGGTGAGCGGGGCCAAGCAGGATCGCGCCGCACTGCGGTTCCACGATACGGCGGTGGAAATCGTGAAGAACGATGCGGGCGAGATCGGCTATCGCGTCTATGCCGGCGGCGGCATGGGCCGCACACCGTATCTCGGCCATGTGATGACCGAGTTCGTGGCGCGCGAAGATTTGCTCGCGTTCCTCGAAGCCGTCTTGCGCGTCTACAACGAGGCTGGCCGTCGCGACAATCTATGGAAAGCGCGCATCAAGATTCTGGTGAACGCGATCGGCCCGGAGGAAATGCGCAGGCGCGTGCACAGCGAATTCGAAGAAATTCGGCAAAGCGGCACGCTGCGGCTGCCGGACGAGGAAGTCGCGAGTATCGCGGCCTACTTCGCGCCGCCTGAATTTGAAACGTTGCCAGACCATTCAGTGGAATTCGAAGGGACCCGCGCGAGCGACCGCGAGTTTGCGTTATGGACGGAACACAATCTGCACCCGCACAAGCAGCCGGGCTACGCCATCGCCACCATTTCGCTGAAAGGCATTGGTGCGGTGCCGGGTGACATCTCCGCCGCGCAGATGGACGGCCTAGCCGATCTGCTGGACGACTTCGGGCACAAGGAAATCCGCGTCAGCCACGAGCAGAATGTTGTGTTGCCGCATGTGCGCAAGAAGGACCTGCCGGCGATCTTCGCGCGGCTCAAGGCGCTGGCGCTTGCCACCCCCAACACCGGGCTGATCAGCGATATCATCTGCTGCCCAGGCCTCGATTACTGCGACCTCGCCAATGCACGCTCCATTCCCATCGCGCAGAAACTCGCAACGCGGTTTGCCGACATGGAGCGGCAGCGCGATATTGGCGAACTGAAGATCAAAATTTCCGGCTGCATCAACGCCTGCGGTCATCATCATGCCGGCCACATTGGGATTCTAGGGGTCGACAAGAAGGGCGTCGAATACTACCAGCTGCAGCTTGGCGGCTCCGGTGCGGAAGACGCCAGCATCGGCGAAATTCTTGGACCGGCGTTTACCGCCGACGAAATCGGCGATGCGGTCGAACGCGTTGTCGATGCGTATCTCGAAGAGCGGGAGCGCGGGGAACGATTTCTCGACACGGTGCGCCGCATCGGCATCGCGCCGTTCAAGACGCGGGCATATGCCGGGGATTCTCATGCCGCTCATTAAGGACGGTGTCTTCGAACAGGACAGTTACGTCGCCGTCGCGGACGGCGACCCGCTGCCGCTCAACGGCACGATTGTTTCGCTCCCGCGCTTTCAGGCCGAACGCGAAACGCTGCTCGCCCGCAATTCGAAGCTGGGCGTGCGGCTCAAAGCGCCGGAATCGCCGGAGGCGCTCGGCAGCGATGTGCACCGCCTCAGCGTGGTCGTGCTGGAATTTCCATTCTTCAAGGACGGGCGGCCGTTCTCGTGGGCACGAATCCTACGCACGCGCATGAGGTACGAAGGCGAAATCCGCGCAACGGGTCATTTCCTCTATGACCAGCTCGCCTTCGCCACCCGCGTCGGCTTCGATTCCTTCGAGGTGACGGACGGCTTCACCCTCAATCAGTTCGATCGCGCGCTCTCCGAAATGAGCTACGTTTACCAACCGTCCACCGATCGCCGCAAAACCATCCGCAATCTCCGCGCTGGCGGTTGACCGGTCATTTCCCGCAGGGCAAGGTAATACCTCGTTCGAGTGAAGGTATTACCAATGGCCACGACAGTTACCAGCAAAGGCCAGGTCACGATTCCCAAGCGGGTCCGCGATGCCTTGGGGCTGAAGGCCGGCAGTAAGGTCGATTTCCAGGTCGAGGGGAGCCGCCGGGCCTACATTGAATCGCACGCGAAAAGCCACAAGAGCGAACTTGAGAAACGGCTTGAGAAATTCCGCGGCTCGAAAAAGGGCAAGTTTACGACCGAAGAGATCATGCGGCTCACGCGCGGATGGTCCTGATCGACACCAACATTCTTCTGGACATTGTTTCGGAAGACGCGGTCTGGGCGGAACGTTCCTGGCGCGCGCTCCTGCTCGCCGGTGCGCGGGACAGCATCGCGATCAACGAAGTGGTCTACGCAGAGCTCTCTGTGGGATATGAAAGACCGGATGAACTTGGCGCGTTTCTGGCGAGTTTCACGGTGGGTCTTGTACGCATTCCAACAGAAGGGCTGTTTCTCGCCGGCCGCGCCTATCGCGACTATCGCAAGAAGGCGGGCACCAAGTCGGGCGTGCTCCCCGACTTCTTCATCGGAGCCCACGCCGCCGTGGCCGGAGCGCCGCTGGTGACGCGTGACACCAAACGGATCCGGAACTATTTTCCAACGGTTCAGATTATCGAGCCGTGAGTGACAGCTCTTCAATTGACCTCCGGCGTAGCGCCGACTAAGAGCCCCGCGCAAGGCGTGAGGCGTTGCGTATGAACGACATCGTCACAAGGGAAAAAACGAAGCCGGCGAAAATCACCGCGGACACCTTGCCGCGCTTTGCGAGTGTCGAGGAGCTGATCGCGAAAGATCAGCCGGTTCTTCCCGTCTATTGCCTCTTCCCGGAGAAATTCGCCGAGGCCGCGCGCCGCTTCCGCGATTTCCCCGGAGACGCACTGTATGCCGTGAAGGCCAATCCCGCGCCGCAGGTGCTCGATCAGGTCTATGCCGCCGGTATCCGCCATTTCGACACGGCATCGCTTCCCGAAATCGAGTTGGTGCGCGGTCGCTATGCCGATGCGCAGTGTCACTTCATGGCGCCGGTGCGCATCGCCGGCACGGCGCGCACGGCATTTCATAAGCATGGCGTGAAAGACTACGTCGTCGATTGCGATTTCGAGCTCGACAAGCTGCTCGCTGAAACCGATGGCGGCAAGGGCTTGCGCATCTTCGTGCGGATTTCGACGCCGCTGGGCGGGGCCCTGCTTGAGCTGTCCAGCAAGTTCGGAACAACGCCGGAGGAAGCTGCGCGCCTGCTGAAACGTGTCGTAGAAGCGGGCGCCACGCCCGGTATCACCTTCCATGTCGGTTCGCAGTGCCTGTCTCCGTTCTCGTACGCGCAAGCCATCGAGATGGCGCGTCGCACCGCCGGCATCGCAGGCATCCAGATCGCAGCGCTGGACATCGGTGGCGGCTTTCCCGGCCCGTACCACAACAACGACGTGCCGCCATATCACTGGTACTTCGACACCATCCGTGAAGCGCTCTCCACGCTCGATGGCAAACCCAAGCTGCTTTGCGAGCCGGGCCGCGCACTGGTTGCCGAAGGTCTCTCGCTCATTACGCAGGTGGTGCTGCGCAAGAACGACAAGCTGTATCTCAACGATGGAATCTACGGGAACTTCGATGAGCTCACGCTGCCCGGCTGGACGGCCGACTACCCCTTGCGCGTGGTCTCTCTCGACAAGAACGGTTGTGCCGTGCAGCAGCCTGGCGGCCACACACCATTTCGTGTTTACGGCCCCACCTGCGACACGCTGGATGTACTGCCCAAACCGATGATGCTGCCCGAAAACATCAAACCTGGGGACTACATTGTGGTGGAGGCGATCGGCGCCTATTCAGTCGCCCTGCGCACCAATTTCAACGGCTTTTACCCCGATCGCTGGGCCATTATCGGCAACTGATGCCCCGCGGCGGCTCACAGCAAACAGAACATTAACGGCTGTGCGCTATGTCTGGCGCATGTCCTCGATCAGCCCACGTGAACGCCTGAGCCGGCTTGTGGAGCTTGCCGCCGAAACCGATCTGGCGGCGCGCCGCTCTCTTGTGGATGGCCTTGCCGATCTGCTTCTCGATTGGCCGCGATCCTACCCGGCTTCCATGCGCGAACCCTTCGAGGCGCTGCTGGAAAAATCATTGGGCAGCGTTGAGACGACCGCGCGCGTCAGATTGGCGGACCGGTTTGTCGAACACACCGATGCTCCCCTGCACCTCTTGAATCTTCTGATGTTTGATGCTGCGCCGGAGACCAAGTCCGTCATCCTGATGCGCAATGCATCGGTGGTAGAACGCACATCCGCCGATGCGCCAGCGCCCGGAGAAGAAGCCGCCTTGCTGGCCACCGTCCGCAAAAGCGCGCCCGATTTGCTGCCGGATATTATTGCTTCCCGTTTCCGCATCGCGCCGGAGATCGGAGCGCAAGTTTTGGCCGACGAAAGCGGCTGGATGCTGGCCACGCTCTGCAAGGGCGCGCGCACAACACGCGCGACCTTCTCCGCGCTCGCTGTGCTGGTGCGTCCCGCAGCAACCGCAGACGAAAGTTATCGCCGCATGGCGGCATATGACGGCGTTCCGCAGGATGGCGCCGAAGCCCTTCTCGCTTTCTGGCGCGGCCAGGCGCAGCCGCCCGCCTCAGCCGCACAAGCTGCCTGAGACTTGCTCGCCTATCGTGGGCGTGTTGCAGTGCATGGTCACGCAAACAACCAATTGCGACGTCCAGGCGTTATCGATTCATGCCTTCCGGTTTCTTTCGCGCACTTGTAATTTCGCTCACAACGGCGGCGCTCGCCGGCTGCGGTGAGCATGCCAAGCTGCCGGAGTCTGCCGGCATGGGCCCAAACCCCTCGCTGCCGCCTCCGAACGAAACGACGATTCCTACCATCAAGATCGCGTCTGCGGTTGGCTGGCCGAAGGGCCGTCATCCGACGGCGGCCGCGGGTCTGGCGGTGAACGCATTCGCACAAGGGCTTTCGCATCCTCGCCGCGTGTACGTGCTGCCCAACGGCGATGTGCTGGTGGCCGAAACCGATTCACCTCCGAAACCGGACGATGAAAAAGGCCTGCGCGGTTGGGTGCAGGGCATGATCAAGAAGATGGTCGGCTCGAGCACGCCGAGCCCCAACCGGATTGTGCTGCTGCGCGACGGCAATGGCGACGGCATGGCGGACGCACGGTTCGATTTCATTTCGGGCCTGAATTCGCCGTTCGGCATGGCGCTCGTCGGCAACGACCTCTACGTCGCCGACACCGATGCCGTGGTGCGCTTCCACTACACGCCGGGCGCTACAAGAATTGACGGGACCGCCGAGAAGGTGACCGACCTGCCTGCCGGCACCATCAACCACCACTGGACCAAAGACCTTACGGCCAGTGCGGACGG
>DASXGS010000065.1:0-8590 GCA_036488975.1 Rhizomicrobium sp.
GACTGGATTGCGCAAATGCGCAACGCGTTTCTCATCCGCTCGCCGGAAGATGTGCTGGCCTCCTATGTGGAGAAGCGCAGCGAAGTTACCCTCGACGATATCGGCTTCGTGCAGCAGCGCGAGATTTTTGAGCGCGAAGCCGACCGGCTCGGCCACGCACCGCCGGTGATCGATGCAGCAGACGTGCTGCGCGATCCGCAAGCGACGCTATCGGCGCTGTGCCGCGCGCTGGATATTCCGTTCACGGAGCGCATGCTGAAATGGCCGGCCGGCCACCGCGCCACCGACGGCGCATGGGCACCGGCATGGTACGATGCCGTGGAGCGATCGACCGGCTTCGCACCGCCGCGCCAATCCGTTTCGTTCGAAGACCTCCGCGACGATCTGAAGTCGCTGGCCGCGGCCGCGCATCCGCATTATGAGCGGCTGCGCGCCTTTCGTCTCGCCGGCTGAGCGCACGGCAAGTTGAACGCGCAGGGCGTTCCGCACACGGTATGCAATCCTTCGATATGGAAAGCTGGAGAGGGGAATGCTGGATCGACGCAGCCTGCTGATGATGGGCGCCGCTGCCGCGCTGCCGAATGTTTCTGGCGCGTCGGCTGCCGATGCGCCACAGCCGGACGACGCCACCGTCTCGCGGCGCTTCAATCAGCTGCTGGACGGGTTCGTCAGCGAGGAACTCGATATTTCGCCGGAAACCGCCACGACCATCGGTGTGGATACCGGTTTGCGCGGGCGCGAGCGCAGCGAGCTGAACGACCGCTCGTTGGCTGGCGCCGAACGCGTCAAGGCAATGGTGGCACGCGAGTTGGGCGAGCTCAAAGCTTTCGATCGTGCGTCGCTCGATGCGCGCGATGCGATCAGCTACGATACGGTCCTCTATCAGCTCACCTCACAGGACACCGGCTACCGGCGCTATGCCTACAATGGCGGTAACCTGCAGGCGCCGTACGTCATCAGCCAGCTCACCGGCTCCTACCAGCAGATCCCCGATTTTCTCGACAGTCAGCACCCCATCAACACCAAGGCCGATGCAGATGCGTATATTGCGCGGCTGGAAGCGTTCGCCACCGCGCTCGACCAAGAACTGGAAGTCGCGCGGCACGACACCGGCCTCGGCGTCATCCCGCCGGATTTCGTCGTTGCCGGCACGCTGACGCAGATGGACACACTGCGCAACGCGCCCGCAGAAAAATCCGTGCTGGTGGATTCGGTCGCGCGCCGCACCGCAGAGAAGAACATCGCGAGCGACTATCGCGGCGACGCCACCAAAATCGTGGCGCAGAAAATCTATCCGGCGCTGGACCGCCAGATCGCCTTCGTCACCGCTCTCAAGCCGAAAACCACGCACGATGCCGGCGTATGGCGCATTCCCGAAGGCGCTTTGTACTACGCGGACTCGCTTGCGCAATCGACCACCACATCCATGACTCCTTCCGAAGTTCATAGGCTCGGGCTGGAGACGGTGGCGCAGCTTTCCGCGCAAGCCGATACCATCATGAAACAGCAGGACCTCACGAAAGGCACGGTGGGCGCGCGCTACCGCGCCATGTTCAGCGATTCCAAATTCCGTTACCCCAACACCGATCTCGGCAAGGAAAAGCTCATCGCCGATCTCAACACGAAAGTGCAGGCGGTGCGCGCCAAGTTGCCGGAATATTTCGGCGTGCTGCCCAAGGCGAGCGCGGTGATCGTGCGTGTGCCGAAATACATCGAGGCCGGCGCACCGGGCGGCTACTACCAGAGCCCCTCGCTCGATGGCTCACGCCCCGGCCGCTACTACATCAACCTGCGCGACACCGCTGAAGTGCCGAGCTGGACCCTGCCGACCCTCACCTTCCACGAATCCATTCCCGGCCATCATTTGCAGGGCTCGATCCAGCAGGAGGCGAGTCTGCCGCTCATCCGCAAGCTCACCGGCTTCACTGCCTATGTGGAGGGCTGGGCGCTTTACGCCGAGCAGCTGGCCATCGAAATGGGCATGTATGCGGACGATCCGTTCGGCCATCTCGGCCAGCTGCACGATGCCATCTTCCGCGGCGTGCGCCTGGTGGTGGACAGCGGCATGCACGCCATGAAATGGAGCCGCGAACAGGCCATCCGCTACTACACGGATTCCGTCGGCGATCCGGAATCCGGCGCCGTCACCGAAGTGGAGCGCTACTGCGTATGGCCGGGGCAGGCGTGTTCCTACATGGTCGGCAAGATCGCCTTCCTGAAACTGCGTGACCGCGCGAAGGCCGCGCTCGGCCCGCGCTTTGAATTGCGCGAGTTCCACGATGCCGTGCTCACCTGCGGCGCCGTTCCGCTCACCGTGCTCGAGAACATTGTCGCCGGCTATATCGCGGAGAAGCTGGGCGGCGCGGCGGGAGGGGCCGCGAGTCGCCGCTGAAGTCGGAAACCGGCGGCGGGGGATCGTGCAGGCACGCGCCGCGAATGCGCCGCCTCTTAGCACAAGTTAAGTTTACCACCCGCCTTTGCATCGTCTGTGGCGGAACGGCAACCGCCGTTGTCCGTTTTCTCCCTACAGTTTCACAACAGGAGACGATGAATGGATAATGACCGCATCAAAGGCATGGGCGACCAAGCCAAGGGTGGCATGAAAGACGCGGCCGGCAAGATCACGGGCGACACGAAGCTCCAGGCCGAGGGAAAAATGGACAAGGCCAAGGGCAAGGTTGAGAACGCCGTCGGCGGCATCAAGGATTCTCTTCGCGACGAGGACTGATCGCTCAGAATGGGAGCGGCGCCGCTATATGGCGCAGCTCCAAGAAGGAAGCGGAGCTGGAATGCTCCGCTTCTTTTTTATGGCTGGTTACAACGCGCAAATCGGCAGGTGTGCGCGTGGCGAATTGACGTACAATTGCCCGATGCATCTCGGTGACGTCGATTGGCGGACCGTGGTATCGTCGCTTGACGCGAATGGCAGCGCGCATCTGGCGGCCATTCTGTCGCCGGCGGAATGCGGTGGCGTGGCGGCCATGTATGCGGATCACGCTAACTTTCGCAGTCGAGTCGTTATGGCACGGCACGGGTTCGGCCGCGGCGAGTACAAGTACTTTTCATACCCGCTGCCGCCGCTGATCGCGGAAATGCGAGCGGCGCTGTACCCGCCGCTTGCCGAGATCGCGAACCGCTGGAACGAATCGCTGAAGAAGGATGCACGGTTTCCCCCGACGCATGGTGCATATCTCGAGCAATGCCACGCGGCCGGGCAGACGCGGCCAACGCCGCTGCTGCTGCGCTACACAGAAGGCGACTACAACTGCCTGCATCAGGATCTGTACAGCGAACACGTGTTCCCGTTGCAGCTTACGGTGCTGCTCTCGCGGGCCGGCAAGGACTTCAGTGGCGGGGAATTCGTGCTCACTGAACAGCGGCCACGGATGCAGTCGCGCGCCGAAGTCGTGCCGCTTGCCCAGGGCGACGCGGTGATCTTCGCGGTGAACGAGCGGCCGGTGCGCGGCTCAAAAGGATATTACCGCGTGAAGATGCGCCACGGCGTCAGCCGTCTGCACTCCGGCGAACGCTACACCCTCGGCATCATTTTCCACGACGCGAACTGACCTTGCGGCGCCATGGAAGGGCGCTATCATGCCTCGCTGACAATTTGTCGGAGTGAGCGGCATGGACCTTTCCTTTTCGCCCGAAGAAGAAGCCTTCCGCCACGAGGTGCGCGAGTTCATCCGCGAGAGCCTGCCGGCAAACCTGAAAGGCAAAGTGCGCCGCGGCGATCTGGACAGCAGGGAGGACTACCTCACCTGGCACAAGATTCTGCATCGCAAGGGCTGGGTCGCGCCGGGTTGGCCGAAGCAGTACGGCGGCCCCGGCTGGAACGTCACACAGCGCTACATCTTCAACGAGGAATGCGCGGCGGCGGAAACGCCGATGATCCTGCCGTTCGGCGTCGCGATGTGCGGACCCGTCATCTACACCTTCGGCAACGAGACGCAGAAAGCCAAATTCCTGCCGCGCATTCTTTCGGGCGAGGATTGGTGGTGCCAAGGCTATTCCGAGCCGGGCGCTGGCTCCGATCTCGCCAGCCTCAAAACGCGCGCGGTGCGCGAGGGCGAGCACTACATCGTCAACGGCCAGAAGACCTGGACCACGCTGGCGCAATACGCCGACTGGATTTTCTGCCTCGTGCGCACCGATTCCAACGTGAAGCAGCAGGAAGGCATTACCTTCCTGCTGATCGATATGAAGACGCCGGGCATCACCGTGAAGCCGATCATCGTGCTCGACGGCGCGCGCGAAGTGAACGAGGTGTTCTTCGACAACGTGAAGGTGCCGGTGGAGAATCGCATCGGCGAGGAGAACAAGGGCTGGACCTACGCCAAGTTCCTGTTGGTGCACGAACGTTCTGGCATCGCAGGCGTGGCGCGCTCCAAAAAGGCGATCGAGCGGCTGAAGCAGATCGCAGAAGCCGAGCTGGTGGATGGCAAGCCGCTGCTCTCTACCGATGAATTCTCGCGCAAGATCGCCGAAACCGAAATCGACCTTTCCGCGCTCGAATTCACCGAGCTGCGGACACTTGCTAAGGAATCCCGCGGCCAAATGGCTGGCCCGGAGAGCTCGATCCTGAAGATCAAAGGTACCGAAATCCAGCAGCGCATCACCGAGCTGACGCTGGAAGCCATCGGCTACTACGCGTACCCAGACGCGCGCAGCTTCGGCGACAACGAATATCCCGTTGGGCCGGATTACGCCGTCGGCCAGGCCGGGCACTATTTCAACATGCGCAAGGCGTCGATCTACGGCGGCTCGAACGAAATCCAGCGCGGCATCATTGCCAAGGCGGTGCTGGGACTTTAGACCGCCGCCACGGCCAGCGCGGATGATTGCGCCGAGCGGCGCACCTCTGACGGCGATTTGTCGTACTGCTTCCGGAAGGCGCGGTTGAAATAGGATACGTCGCCAAAACCGCTCGCCAGCGCGATCTCGCTCACGCTGCGGTGCTCGTGTTCCGGGTCGATCAGGGCGGCATAAACACTTTGCAGCCGCTGCTGCAGCAGGAATTCGGAGAAGGTGGTGCCTGTCGCCTCGAACAGCCGCTGCAGCTGGCGCGGCGAAAGCCCATTGGCGCGCGCCACCGGCCCGATCGCCAGCTCCTGCTCGGCAAGGTGCGCCAGAATATATCTGCGCACCGCGTGCAGCCTCAGCGCATTTTCGCCGAGGTCCCGCGCGTCGCCCTGCCGCGACGAATTTAGCGTCAGCGCGAGCAGATTGAACACATGCGCTACAACCAGGCGGCGCAACGCCTCGGTTGCCAGCTCCTGCTTGCCATCAAGATCCCGCAGATAGGTGGTCAGCAGCCATAGCGCCTCGTTCCCGCGCAGGATCGGCTGCCCGAGAAATCCGTCCACGTCCGGCACCTGTGCCGCCAGCATGCCGCGCTCGATGCGCGCCACCAGCGCTTCGCCGGCCGCGTGGAAGACCATGTCGAATTCCTGCCGGCAGCTGAGCAGGCAGGCGTCGCGCTCGCGCACCGGCAGCTCGCGGCCGTCCAGCACAACGCTCAGCGGGCCTTCCAGATTGACGATGAAGAGCAGGTCGTCATTGTCGGCCGCCACGATTTCGCGCGAGCGGCGGTGGATGGAAGGCGTGAAGCTGCCCCAGCCGAAGCGGATGCCGGCCAGCGCCCGAAGGCTGGCATCCACCTGGAACGGCTCCTCCGACAGACTTTGCAACTCGGTGTTCAGCAGCAGCTGGGCGAGCACGTCGCGCCAGGTGTCCAGCCGCTGATGCGGCGGATATTCCCGCGTCCAGAAACGCAGGTACCGGAAATCCGGCGGCGGAAATTTCATCGGCCCACAGCCCCTTCGAACAAATTTTACCGGTTGTCTCCCTCTCCGGAAAGGGAGATGCGTCGTTCAAGGTCAATTTTCTGTCGCTTTACGACAACCCATGTCGCGGCAGGCCAATGCGATTGTCGGCCACGCCCAAGCAATGAGCGCCCAAACGCTTTATCCACCCGCCCAATGCGTTCCGGGGCTGACCGGGGCAAGAAAGGGGATGAGCAGCAATGAAGTATCCGGGTACCTCGGGTGATGACGATTTTACCGGCACGTCGGGCAACGACGTCTTCTACATGGGGCAGGGAGGCAACGACACCGTCGACGGTGGCGGCGGCAATGATATCTTCAGCTTCGGCGGGAGCTTCAACATCAACGACAAAGTTGACGGTGGCGCCGGCACCGACACGCTCATACTGAACGGCGATTATTCAGCAGGCCTGGTCGTCGGCCCGACTGCGCTCGTAAATGTCGAACGAATTAATCTCGCAGCGGGCCACTCCTATGCTCTCACTTTCACCGACGGCGTCATTGCGAGTGGACAGACGCTCATTGTGGATGCCAGCAGTCTCGGCGCTGGCGTCGGCGAAGGGGCGAACATCAGCGCATATAATGTCACCGGCACCGACACCAGAATAGTTGTCAACGCCGGCGCCGCCACGACGTTTTTTGACGGTGGCGCGGGCGCCAACATCTTAAATGGGGGGACGGGCCAGAACATCGTCAATCTTCAGCGGGGTTTCGACAGCAATGACAGGTTGAACGGCGGCTCCGGCGGCAGCAATTTTCTTCATTTGACCGGCGACTATTCGGCCGGACTGACAATCACCGGCGCCATGCTTCATAATTTTCAATTCTTGACGTTTTTCGGTGCCGACGATTTCAGAGTGAGCACGGCGGACGCAGTGGTCGCGGCAGGAAAGACGTTGAATGTGAATGCCTCCTCGGTGGCGGCCGGTCATCATCTGATCTTCAACGGTGCGCACGAAATCGACGGGAAGTTCAGTTTCACGGATAGTGCAGGGGACGACACGCTTATCGGCGGTGCTCAGGCCGATTTCTTCAATATGCCCGGCGGTGGAATTGATCATCTCTCCGGTGGGGGCGGCGACGATAGATTCGGAATGGAGAATCAACTTGACGCTGCAGACCGCATCGATGGCGGCGCCGGCACTGACGAACTCGATCTGAGCGGCGACTATTCCGCCGGCCTGAGCTTCAAATCCACCACAATGGTCAATGTCGAGACATTATATCTCAATCCCGGCGGCAGCTATAGGCTGATCATGAATGACGGCACTGTCGCCGCGGGTCAGAACTTGCAGATCCTCGGCGGAAATCTGGATGCCGCTCATATGCTGTATGCGGATGCCTCAAAAGAAACCAACGGGACCTATTTTCTCGAAGGTGGCGATGGGGATGACACGCTGATCGGGGGCCAGGCGGGCAACATCTTCGTTGGCGGGCTCGGACAGGATCATCTCATCGCGGGTGCCGGCGCCGACGTGTTCACCTACACGTCCGGCCCGGTCGACACATCCACTTCGGTGGATCGCGATATCATTACCGGCTTCAATGCGCTGCACGACAGCTTCGATATGCAGTACGCCGTTTCGGGAGTCGATGCCGCGGTAACTGCCGGCAATCTCTCGACCAGTCACTTCGATGCCCAGCTAGCGCACTTTATCGGTACTGGCCAGCTGCATGTCGGTGATGCGGTGCTCTACACGCCCGACGGCGGCAATCTACAAGGCCACACCTTCCTGGTCGTGGATGCGAATGGCGCGGCCGGTTACCAGGCCGGGCAAGACTATGTGTTCCAACTGGAGAGTGCGACGCATCTCGCCAGCCTAAGCACATCCAACTTTACCTGAGCCTGTCGGGGGAGCGAGGCCGGTCGGGGGGCCTCGCTTGCCATGCGCGCGTTCCCCGGCGGATACTGATGGTCAATTGCCATCGTATCCGCCGGGGCCGCCATGGATTTCTCTTTCACTGAAGAGCAGACGCTGCTGCGCGACACCGTCGCGCGGTTTCTCGCCGACAATTACGATTTCGAGACGTTCAAGCGTGTGTCGCGGGGCGAGCCCGGCTGGCGCCCGCAGATCTGGAAGCAATTCGCCGAATTGGGTTTGCTAGGTGCATCGCTGCCGGAGGATTTCGGCGGGCTTGGCGGCGGCCCCATCGACACCATGATCGTGATGGAGGAATTTGGCAGAGCGCTGGTGGTCGAGCCCTATGTCCCGACGGTGGTGATCGGCGGCGGCCTGTTGCGCGATGCGGGCAGCGACGCGCAGAAGCAGGAATGGCTGCCGAAGATCGCTGGCGGCGAAGCGGTGATGGCGTTCGCCTTCGCCGAACCGCAAGGGCGCTACAACCTTGCCGACCTCACGACGACAGCGAAGAAGACCGGCTCTGGTTACGTGTTGAACGGGATGAAGGCGGTAGTGTTGGGTGGTCCATGGGCCGACACGCTGATCGTGACCGCGCGAACCGGCGGGGCGCAGCGCGATGCAAAGGGCGTCAACGTCTTTCTGGTGCATAGAAAATCCCAAGGCATCTCCGCCCGCGATTATCTCACGGTTGACGGCCTGCACGCGTCCGAAATCACCTTCGAGAACGTGGCGGTGCCGGCGGCCAATCTGATCGGTGCGGAAGGCGAGGGACTTCGACTTATCGAGGAGGTCGTGGACGAAGCCATCGTCGCGCATTGCGCGGAAGCAACCGGCGCTATGAAGGTGCTGCTCGACGCCACGGTGGAGTATTCCAAAACCCGCAAGCAGTTCGGCGTGCCGATC
>DASXGS010000081.1:0-1685 GCA_036488975.1 Rhizomicrobium sp.
AGCGATAGCGGCACACCCTTGCGCGAAAGCGTGATCGTGCTGGCGCTCGACTCGATGTCGGAGGCGCATCGGACAAGGCTGGCGGAAGGCGCGTCGCGTGTATTCACCCAGGTGAAGCACGCCGTTCGCGACTGGCAGAAAATGCTGTCGCGCCTGCACGAAACCGTGGCCGAGCTGACAGCGCATCCGCCACGCGTTCCGCCGGAGATCGTCGATGAAAGCGTCGCGTTTCTGGACTGGCTTGGCGAGAACCACTTCACCTTCCTTGGCGCGCGCGACTACGTCTATTCCGAGGCCGGTGGCGGTACGCTCACGCCGGTGGCGGATTCCGGCCTTGGCGTACTCTCGGATGCGGGAGCACGCATCCTGCGGCGGGACGAGCGCCAGGAACTCACGCCCGAGGTGCGCAATTTTCTGCTGCGCCCCGAGCCGCTGATCATCACCAAGTCGAACGAGCGCTCGGTCATCCATCGCCGGGTGCACATGGACTACATCGGCGTGAAGCTGTTCGGCGCGGATGGCAAGCTGACCGGCGAGCGCCGCTTCGTTGGCCTCTTCACCTCAAGCGCATACAACCGGCGGCCGAGCGATATTCCGCTGCTGCGGCTGAAGGTCGAGCGAGTCGAGGAGCGGGCCGGATTTGCTCCGGCAAGCCACGATGCCAAGGCACTGGCGCACATTCTGGATTCCTTCCCGCGCGACGAACTCTTCCAGGTCAACGAAGACGAGTTGTTCGATACCGCGCTCGGAATCCTGCGGCTGGGCGAGCGCCCCAAGGTGCGCGTGTTCGCACGCTGCGACCGCTTCGACCGCTTCGTGTCGCTGCTCGTGTTCGTGCCGCGCGACCGCTACGACACGCAGGCGCGTGAGAAGATCCATGCGATTCTCGCGCGCGCCTACCACGGCCGGATGTCGGCCTCCAATCCGACCATCGACGATTCCATGCTGGCGCGGGTGCATTACATCGTTGGCCGCCACGAGGGGCCGCGCCCGGAGGTCGACGTGCATGCGCTGGAGCGCGAGATCGCCGCCGCCATCCGCACCTGGGAAGACGGTTTTGCCACCGCGCTCGTCCACAAGCATGGCGAGCGCGAAGGCGCCCGCCTGTTCACGCAGCAGGGGCGTGCCTTTCCGCCGCGCTATCGCGATGCCTTCGCGCCGGACGAGGCGGTGCGCGACCTCGACGAACTGGAACGGTTGTCGAAAGGCGGCGGCGCCGTCAAGGCGCGCGCCTATCGCCATTCAGGCGATGCGCACGATGCGCTGCGGCTCAAGATCTATGTGCGCGGCGAAGTGCTGCCGCTCTCGGCCTCGCTGCCGGTGTTCGAGAATCTCGGTTTTCGGGTCATTGCGGAAGACAGCTATCCGCTCACCCTGCACACCGGCGAAGGCTGGAAGGGCGAAGCCGCCATCCTGGACTTCGCCATGGAGCGCGCCGATGGCGCAGCGGTCCACCTCGCCGACATCAAGCACCGTCTGGAAAGCGCCTTCGAAGCCATCATGGCGGACGAAGCGGAGAATGACGGCTTCAACCGGTTGATCATCGCGGCGGGGCTCGACTGGCACACCGTGAACATCGTGCGGGCGGCCGCCAAATATGCGCGGCAGGCAGGCTTCGCGTTCAGCCAGGACTACATCGAGCAGGCCTTAGCGCGGAATCCGGATATCGCGGGGCTGCTGCTGGA
>DASXGS010000111.1:0-9796 GCA_036488975.1 Rhizomicrobium sp.
CGCCACGTTACCCGCCGCCGAAGCTCCATCGCAACTGGACGCTCACCTTCACCTCCCCCTACGCGGGGAGGTCGATCCGGCGGAGCCCAGCGAAGCCGGATCGGTGGGGGCTCATTGCGCGGCATTCCCCCACCCGGAGCATTTCTTCGCTGTACTCGAAATGCTCCGACCTCCCCGCGTAGGGGGAGGTGAAGCGGTTGCGTTCTGCCCCGCCGTATGCGCTAGGCTTGCCTCAGCCGCTATCGGAGAACGCCATGACCAAACCGGAATCCGTCGGGCTGTCACGCACGCGGCTTGAACGCCTCGACCGTGCCATGACCGAAAAGTACGTCGACACGCAGCTTCTGCCCGGCTTCCTGGTGCAGGTGTTCCGGCGCGGTGAACTCGCCCACACAGGCCACGCCGGCCAGATGGACATCGAGCGCAACAAGAAGATGCAGGAGGACGCCATCTTCCGCATCTACTCCATGACTAAGCCGATCACGGCGCTGGCGCTGATGATGCTGGTGGAGGAAGGCCGCATCGCGCTCGACGACGACGTGCATACCTTCATCCCGTCGTGGAAGGATTTGCGCGTGTATGTCAGCGGCGTGCCCAGCCTCACCACCAACACCGCCGGCCAGTTCATCACCGCCCCGCCCAAGCGGCGCATGAAGGTGGTCGATCTCGTCACCCACACGTCCGGTCTCACCTATGGCTTCATGAGCCGCACCGCGGTGGATGCCGAATACCGCCGGCTGAAGATCGGCGATTTCCAGACGCCCGGGGGCCTCGACGCCTTCATCGAGCAACTGGCGAAAATCCCGCTGGACTTCTCGCCCGGCGATTACTGGAACTATTCGGTCTCCATCGATGTGATGGGCTACCTCGTTCAGAAACTTTCCGGGCAGACCTTCGGCGAATTCCTCCGCACCCGGATTTTCGAGCCCCTGAAGATGACCGACACGGCCTTCTCGGTGCCGGCCGGCAAACTCGACCGCTTTGCCGCCTGCTACATGCCGCAGGAAAACGGCCGCGGCCTGAAGCTGCAGGACGATGCGCAGAAATCGCCCTATCTGGAGCCGCCCAAGCTTGAATCCGGCGGCGGCGGGCTGGTCTCCACGGCACACGACTACCTGCGCTTCTGTCGTCTCATGCTGAATGGCGGCGAACTGGATGGCGTGCGCCTGCTGTCGCCCAAGACGGTCGAGATGTTCAGCCTCAATCTGCTGCCCGAAGGCCGCATGATGTCGGACATGGTGCCGGCGCCCGGCATGTTCAGCGAGGCGGGCTATGCGGGCGTTGGCTTCTCCATCGGCTGCGGCGTGACCTGCGATTTGGCGAAGGTGCATGTGCCGGGCAGCGTGGGTGAATATTTCTGGGGCGGGGCGGCGGCCACCGCCTTCTGGATCGATCCCAAGGAAGACCTAACGGTGGTGTTCATGACGCAGGTCATGGGCACCGAAGCCCGCCTCACTCTGCGCCGCGACCTCCGCACACTGGTCTATTCGGCAATTGTTGACTGATACTCCGCCTATTTCCGGCGGCTAAACGGCATCCATCAAGTGGACGTCGGGGGCGCCAGCGAGCACCGCACCCAATTTCGGACCCGCCGCACGAAAATGCTCGGTGTTGCGGTGCGCTTTCAGTGCGTCGTCATCGCTATAAATTTCCATCACCACATACGTGCTCTTGTCCTTGCGCGAGTGGAACAGGCGATAAAGTTGATTGCCCGGCTCCTGCGCGCGAACCTGATCCATCAGCTCACGGAACGCCGCCTCGAACTCGGCTTCCTTTCCATCCTGGACTTTCAGGGTTGCCACCACACCAATCGCCATCGCCTTCTCTCCGCAAATATCTGGCGGCACGATAGGACGGGCATGTTCGGCACCGCAAGCAGCCGGCGGATGAGACGAGGCCGTTACTTCACCGCCCGAATCCGCTCCTCGCGCAGTTGCAAGCGGCGGACCTTGCCGGCGTCGTCGCGCAGCGGTTCATTGACGAACTCGTAGGAGCGGGGGCGCTTGTAGCGTACCAGCCGATCGGCGAGATGCGCTTCGAGATCGGCAATCGCCAATCCATCGCGCGGCTGCACGATGGCGTGCACGCGGTTGCCGAGATCGTCATCCGGAATGCCGATCACGCAGGAGGATTGCACCAGCGGGTGCTCATCAATCGCGGCTTCCACTTCCGCGGGATAAACATTGGAGCCGCCCACCAGAATCATGTCGGTGCGGCGGTCGGCCAGATAGAGATATCCTTCTTCATCCAGCCAGCCGATATCGCCGATGGATTCCCAGCCACCGGGCAGCGCACGCGTCTCCGCGCCCACATAGCGGTAGGTGGCGGGCTGGTCTGGCCCAAGTCGCATGAAGATTTCGCCAGTTTCACCGCGCGGTAGCATGGTGCCGTCGGGCGCGAACGCCTCGATCTCGCCGCCCAGCGCGATGCGCCCCACCGAGCCCTTGTGCGTCAACCATTCGTGGCCGCTGATGATCGTCGCAGCTACGCCTTCTGTGCCGCCATACAGCTCCCACACCACATCGGCGCCCAGCCATTCAATCCACGCCTCCTTCAGCCAGGGCGGACACGGCGCCGCCAGATGCCACAGCGTCTTCAACGACGACACATCGTATTTGCGGCGCACCTCCTCCGGCAGCCGCCAGATGCGGCTCATCATGGTGGGCACGAGGTAAATCCAGGTGGCGCGATATTGCTCGATCAGGCGAAGCGTTTCTTCCGGATCGAATTTCGGCATCAGCACCACCGGTGCCCCGATCATCAGGGCCGGAAACACCGTGACGAAGGGGCCATTGTGATAGAGCGGCCCGGGCATGAGCAGAACGTCGCCCGGCGTCATTCGCCACAGGGTTGGCCCGGCCTCGACCACCACGCCCGGCGCTCCAGCCACGATCAGCTTCGGCCGGCCTGTGGAGCCGCCGGAGGTGGGCGCTTTCCAGGAGGGCGAGATCGCATCCGGCAAATCGCTGTCGTCGTCACATTCGGATAACAGCTGCGCGATGGAAGTCACCGGCCGCCCGATGTCCAAGGGCTTCTCGTCGATCACCACGGGAGAATTCGCCAGATCGGCAATCGCCCGCATCTCGATCAGTGGCAAGCGCCACGAAACAGGCTGCGGAATGGCGCCTATCTTCCACGCGGCATAGCAGGCTTCGACGAATCCGATGCCGTTCGGCAGCGCGATGGTGAGAAAGTCACCGTGGCGGACGCCGCGCACCATCAGCGCCCGCGCAATCCGGTTACTGCGCTTATGCAGCTCCCCCCAGGTCATCGTCTCGTCTTCGCATTTGACGGCCCAAGCGTCGCCCTTGGTTTCAGCCACTGTCCGCAAAGCGGCGCCGATCGAGGACGGATTAGGATTTGGCGTCAGGCCCGCCGATGTCTCTAAAACCGCGTTCATGCCTTCTCCGTATGTGGAGAAACACTCTGCCGGATTCTTTCCTCTGCCTGCAATCCGCCTCGCCTCTTGTGCGTAGCTGTGACGTAGCGGAAGCTTGCGGCGGAGTTTCCGGGGCCAGGCATGAGCGTACCCACCATCCGCGGCATCATCCGCCGAAACCTGCTGATCGTGTTCGTGATCGCTTTGTTTGCGGGCGGCGGGGGCTTCTATCTTCTGCTGCGGAACGCGGCCATGAGCGACGCCGAGGACGAAGCGCGACTGCTGCTCTCATCCGCGATGGCGATCCGCGGCTACACCACGCAACATATTCTGCCGGACATCGGCAAGCTGCATGATGCCGTGTTTCACGAGGAATCGGTGCCCGCGTTCGCGGCCCAGACTGTTTTCCGCACCGTGAGCGCCGGTGACAGCGCCTACACCTATCACGAAGCGGCGCTGAACCCCACCGCGGTCAGCGACCGCGCCGGCCCCTTCGAGGTGGACCTCATCCGGCAATTCCGCAACGATGCGCATCTCAAGGAACTGCGAGGCGTTCTCGACCAGCGCGATCAGCGGCTGTTCTATCTGGCGCGACCGATTCAGATCAAAGATCCGAAATGCATCATCTGCCACGACACGCCAGCGCGCGCGCCCAAGGCCATGATTGCGAAATACGGCCCCAACAACGGCTTCGGCTGGAAGGTGGGCGACATCGTCGGCGTGCAGCTGCTGACTGTGCCCGTCACGCAGCAATTCCGCAACACGCTGGAGCTGGTGAGCATCCTGATGGGCGGACTCGCGCTCATCTTCGCCGTCGCCTATTTCGCGCTGACAGCGGCAATGGAAGCGACCGTGGCCTCGCCGCTCGAGCGCCTGGCTGAAGCCGCCGATCGGGCCAGCCGCTCCACATCCGAAACACCGGAATTGCCCGCCGGTGGCGCCCGCGAAATCCGCTTGCTGGCTGATGCGATCCAGCGCCTGCGCACAAGTCTCGCGAAGGCGTTGGGGCAGTTGGGGAGCGGGCCATGAGCTTCGCCCGCACGGCGCTCATACCGGCCTTCCTTCTCACGGCACTGCTTTGGGGCGTCGCGCTTGTCACGGAAACCGATCCGGTGCTGGGGGTTGGAATTGCCCACACCGTCCTGAGAGACGCCGCAATTGTCGCCTCGGCGATCTTCGCCGTCATGCTTGCGGGCACGCTGATTCTGAGCCTCACCGCAAACCTCACCGGCACGACGGCAACGGGGTTCCAGCGCGTCATCGTGTTCGCGCTGCTCACCTTCGGCGCGAGTTTCGCAACCCTTCGCTACTTCGGCTTCGATCTCACGGCGGTGCTCACGACATCGGCGATTGTAACTGGCGTCGTGGGCTTCGCCATGCAGCCCACGCTCTCCAGCATGATCGCGGGGCTGGCGCTGCATGCCGACCGCGCTGTGCATGTCGGCGATTGCGTGCTGCTCGACAATGAACCGGTACGCATCGAATCGATGAACTGGCGGGCTGCCATCGGCCGGCGCCCGGACGGACAGGTGATCGTCGTTCCCAACGCGAAGCTCACCGAAGCGTCAACGCAGGTGCTGCGCGCCGCCGATCCGCATCGCGCGGAATTCAATTTTCTTGGGCCAATCGATCATCCACCGCAGCAGATTTGCGATCTCACGCGCGAGCTGGTCTCCGATCTGGCGCTGGTGGAGAAGAACCAGCCGGTCGCCGTGGCACCTGTAAGCTTCGAGCCGGACAAGGAATCGGTGCGCTTCCGCATCTTCTACTGGACGCGCAGCTATTTCGACCGCACCCTGACCGAAGGCGAGATCGTGCGCCGCATCTGGTACACATTCCAGCGCAATCGCATCTCCTTTCCGCACCCCACGACCTGCGCGATTTCCGCCACGACGCAGAGCAATCTGGATCGGATTCTGCAGGACCCGAAAGAACTCGCGCCACAGATCGCGCGCGTCCTGCCCGCGGGATTTTCGCAGGGTGCGGCGGATGGTGTCGCGAAGGAATCGCGCCTGCTGCTCTACGCCGCGGATGAACGGCTCATAATGCCCGAGTGGAGCGATGGCTGGCGGTATCTGCTGTTGCGCGGCGAGGCATATGAGGTGCCGGAATTCGATCTCACGCCGGAGATTGCGAGCGCAAATTCGGAGCTGGGGGTACAGCGCCTGGGACCCACTGCCGCCATCACGCAACTGGCGGACGAGCTTTCGCTCATTATCGGTCCATACGCGAAGCTTGCTGTCATGCGAGCGGGCGATCGCACCGAGACCTACGAACAGCTTTGCCGTGAAGTGGCGCAGGAAATCGAAGAGCCGCAGGCGCGCACACGTTTTCTGAACAAGATGCTGCGGTCGAACCCGCGCACATGGCGGCCGGGTGCGGCCATCGCAGCGCGCCGTAACGCGAGTGGGCAGCTGGCGTCCGAACCGTCGCTGCGTGCGATCGGCGAAGTGGCGCTTCTGGCGCTTCCCGCCGGCCTGCTTGAACAATTCACGCCCCGCGCCGCCGCGGAGTAGGCTTTCGCCGAACTGCACCTCACACTGCTGACACGGGGTATCAGCAGTGTGCTGGGCAGCGGGTTGCCCTGTTGGCACGGCCACCTACACTGGAAGCTGGGGTGCTCTGTGACATGGGTGTTTGCGGTCAATTTCGGCATGATGCCTGTGGGAAAAGGCTCACGTGAAAGCGGCAAACCAGGAGGGACCCCACCCCCCTATTTTTGCAAAACGAATGCTTCGCGATCAGGCGACCACAAGATGTAGCGGTTTCGCGCCGGGTAATGGGTATAAGAACGAAATAGCTACATAATGTTGAGAACATAAAGGGTTCACACATTAAATTTTCTCTTTTGACCAGTATCTTATTGACTCTCTTGCTTCTGCTTGGGTTCTATAAGAACAAGAGAAGAACAATGGCCGGACCGAATGGCAGACAGGCGCGGATCGAGGCTTTGCGGCAGCAGATTGCCAAGGCCCAGAGTTTCTCGGCTAGGTCCGATGAGGTGTTGTTCCTCGGGATCGCGGAAGTCGATGCCTGTCTGAACGCCGGCCTCGCCCGCGGCGCCTTGCATGAGGTCGCCGCCGCCGATCACCGCAGCATTCCCGCCGCCCTCGGTTTCCTGCTGGCGCTGACAACCATCTCCCTCCCCAAAAAGGGGAGAGGGAATCCATGTGTGCTCTGGCCGTTCGCCAGGCAGACGCATCCGTTTGGAATGCCCTATGCGCCGGGCTTAAGATTCTTTGGCCTCGATCCGTCGCGCATCGTGTTCGTGCGCTGCGCGACTGCGCGCGATGGTCTGTGGGCGATGGAAGAAGGTTTGCACCTCGGTGGCATTGCCGCCGTCATCGGCACCCGCGCCAAAGCGATGGATCTCACCGCCAGCCGCCGCCTTCAGCTGGCAGCAGAGCAAGCGGCCACACCGGTGTTCCTTCTGCGCAACCACACCGACAGCGGCCCAAGTGCGGCAGTCACCCGATGGCGGGTTAGCCCGGCCCCGTCCACACGCGACGAATTCGATTTCACCAAAAACGCCCGCTTCCGTGTCGCGCTCGAATATGCGCGCGGCGGAAAGACAGGCGAATGGGTCATGGAGTGGAACAGTGACGCGCATTCTTTGCGTCTTTCTTCCGCATTGGGCGATCGAGCGGCAGGCGAAGACCGCGCCGCCTGATGCGGGCGCGGCATTCGCGCTGGTGACGATGACCACCGGCGGATGGCATCTGGCCGCGGTGAATTCGCGCGCGGCCGCGCTCGGACTTTCGGCCGGCGATCTGCTGGCCGATGTGCGCGCCCGTGTGCCATCGCTGCAGACTCGGGCTGCACAACCGGAGAAGGATCGCGCGGCGCTTGTGAAGCTCGCACGCTGGTGCACGCGCTTTTCACCCTATGTGGCGCCGTGGCCGGAAAAGGACGAACGCGCCGGCTCGAGCGGGCTGATTTTCGATATCACCGGTTGCGACCACCTGTTCGGCGGCGAAGCTGCGCTGCTGCGCGAGGCGATCGCAAGCCTGAAGCGTCTCGGCTTCACCGCGCGTGGATGCATCGCCAGCAGCATGGGCGCCGCGCACGCGCTGGCGAAGTTTGGCGGCAACTTCGAAACCATTGTGCCCGATGGCAAGAATGCCGAAGCCATCGCGCCGCTGCCGGTTTCTGCACTGCGCATTCCGGACAAGACGGCAGCCACACTCAAGCATCTTGGGCTGAAGACCATCGGTCATCTTCTGCCGCTGCCGCCCGCGCCGCTGGCGCAACGCTTCGGCAAGCTGCTGAATGACCGGCTGGATCAGGCGCTAGGGCGTGCCGGGGAAAGTTTCACGCCGCTTCTGCCGCATGCGCCTTATCGCGCCAGCATGGTGCTCGCCGAGCCGATCTCCGCGCAGGAACACATCCTGAAGTTGACGGAAAAGCTATTTATGGATCTTGCGCCAGTGCTGGAACGCGACGGCAAAGGCGCGCGTGCGCTGCGCCTCACGCTCTTTCGGGTGGATGGCGAAACCACTGAATTATCCATTCGACTCGCGCGGCCCACGCGCGATGCAGCCCATGTCGTGAAGCTGTTTTCGCTGAAGCTCGATGCGCTGGTGGAAGAACTCGATGCCGGTTTCGGTTTCGAGGCCGGCCGGATTGATGTCACACAGGCAGATCGCATGTCGCCGCGTCAGGCCGCCATCGCTGCCGATCCGGCGTTTGAGAGCGAGCAGAAGCTTTCGCTGCTGATCGATCATCTGGGCAGCCGTCTGGGATTGGAAAATGTGCTGCGCGCCCACCCGCGCGATACCCACATTCCAGAGCGCGCCGTCGTTCTGAAACCTGCGGCGCGAATCTCTCCCTGGGATGAAGAAGACCTCCCCATACGGCCGCTGCTGATGCTGCCTTGCGCCGAACCCGCAGAGGTCATGGCCGTGGTGCCGGAAGGACCGCCGCGGCAGTTCCGCTGGCGCGACGTGCCGTATCAGGTTGCCCATGCCGAAGGGCCCGAACGCATCCGCCCAGAATGGTGGCGCGACAGTGAAAGCCGCACGCGCGACTACTACACGGTGGAAGATGAAGACGGCCGCCGCTTCTGGCTTTATCGCGACGGTTCTTATGGCACCGATGCCAGATGGTTCGTGCATGGGGTCTATGCATGATCCAGTACGCCGAATTCGCCGTCACCACGAACTTCTCTTTCTTGCGCGGCGCCAGCCATGCCGAGGAGCTGGTGCAGCGTGCGGCAGAACTCGGACTGGCAGGAATCGGTGTCGCCGACCGCAACAGTTTCGCCGGCGTGGTGCGGGCGCATATCGCAGCGAGGGAATTGAACCTCAAGTTTTTTGTGGGCGTGCGGCTGGTTACAACGGAGGGCTTCGAGACCCTCGCCTATCCGACAGACCGTGCGGCGTACGGCCAGCTCTGCAAGCTGCTCACCCGTGGCAACCGGCGCGCCAAGAAAGGTGAATGCCACCTCTTTTTTGAGGAGATTCTGGAATTTTCCGAAGGCCAGATCTTCATTGCCCTGCCACCATCAGACTTGAAGCAAGCTGACAAACTTCCGCCTCCCCCCTTGAGGGGGAGGCAGATTTCTTCCGGTGCACAGCATCGGAAAAAATCGGTGGGGGGTCTTGCTCCGCAACAAGACCCCTCCCCGAAATTTGCTTCGCAAATTTCGACCCTCCCTCAAGGGGAGGGTTCGAATGTGGTTGCGTTTCCCAAACGGCGAGATAACTCCAAGGAACAAAATTCGTTTGTTGCTCGCCTCCGCCGCTTGCGCGAGGCGGCACCGGGACGGGTGTATCTCGGCTCGACGGCGCTGTATGAGAACCGCGCGGCCAAACGGCTGGCCGAACTCGCGATGTTTGCACGTGAAATGCGCGTGCCGCTCGTCGCCACCAATAACGTGCATTATCACGTGCCGGAGCGGCAGCAGCTGCAGGATGTGCTCACCTGCATCCGCGAGAAATGCACCATCGACGAAGCCGGCAAACGGCTCTCGCCCAATGCAGAACGCCATCTGAAATCGCCGGAGGAAATGGCACAGCTGTTCGCCAAATATCCGGACGCCATTGCCCGCACGATGGAAATTGCCGGTCGGCTGAACTTCTCGCTCGAAGAACTGAAATACGAATATCCCGACGAAGCCATTGGCGGCGGGCCGCCGCAGGACACGCTCACCCGGCTGGCTTGGGAAGGTGCAGCAAAGCGCTATCCCGACGGCATTCCCGACAAAGTGCGCAAGCTCATTTCACACGAGCTCGCGCTGATAGCCGAGCTGCACTACGCACCTTATTTCCTGACCGTGTGGGATATCGTGGAGTGGGCGAGGTCCCAAGGCATTCTTTGCCAGGGACGCGGCTCAGCCGCCAATTCCGCCGTCTGCTACATGCTGGGCATCACCGCCGTCGATCCCATGCAGATGGATTTGCTGTTCGAGCGCTTCCT
>DASXGS010000145.1:0-24313 GCA_036488975.1 Rhizomicrobium sp.
TGGTCAAGCATCGAAAGTACCATGTCGCGCGGGTCGCGGTACGAGGCGATCACCTGAATCTTCCGCGCCGCCTGCATCGTCTCAAGCCAACCGAAGAGCGGCACCGGAAGGGGCAAATGGGTTTTTGCGGCGACTGTTCGGTCCGGGCCGATCTCCCCGATGGCATGCTCGAGCGCGGATCGCGAAACGGCCGCCAGATGGTTGCCCGGCCCGCGCCGCTTGATGCCGATGCTGGTGCGAATTTTGCGCTGGTCGTGTCCCCCATTCATCAGAACGCCGCGCACGAGCTCGAAGGCGAGCGTGCTCCCCGATTTCGGCATGCCGTAGCAGATCACCAGCAAGCGACCCGGTCCTTTTCGTCAGGGTGCCGCAGTGACGGCATCACTTTCTGAAAGCAATTGTGCGGTGGCGGTCTCGATGCGCACCTGCAGCGTCGCCATGAATTCGCTGCGCTTGAGGCCCGCGGGAATGGGTTCGAGAAAGTCCAGCACGACGAGTCCGGGTTTCTTGATGAACCCCATCGGTCCCGTCCAGAACAGGCCGGAGTTCAGCGCCACCGGCACGCACGGCACATTGAGCATCCCGTAAAGGCCCGCGACGCCCGCCTTGTAGTCCGGCGGCGCGCCAGGCTTTTTGCGTGTGCCTTCCGGGAAGATCAGAATCGGGCGGCCGGCCGCGAGTGCCTTCTTCGCTTCCATCGTCATCTTGCGCAAGGCTGTCGCATAGCCGCCGCGGTCAATGGAAATCACCCCCGCCTTCCAGATGTACCAGCCGTAGAACGGGACGCGCAGCAACTCGCGCTTAAGCACGGCTGCAGGGTCCCATACCGTGAGATAAAGGCCCATGGTGTCCCACATGCTCATGTGCTTGGAGGCGACAAGGACGGCGCCCTTCGGTGGAGTGCCCCGCACTTCATATTGCAGACCACAGATCCATTTCAGCCCGAAGAACACGGCGCGCGACCACAGCCTAGAAGCACGCACCATCACGCGACGCGGAAGCACCAGTGCGGGCAGCACACCGATGTAGATGACAACCGTGACGATGGCGAACCAGATCGCGAACACCGATGAGCGAAAAATAATCAACGGCGAAGTGTTCATCGCTCAGCCGTTCCGGCCCGCCTTCTTCACGGGAATGAACCGGTCCAGCACTAGGCTCGCGAGATACTTCGCGTATTCCGCGTGCAGCAGGCGCACGGTGCGCGGATTGCGCCACCAATGCGCCCAGTTCGCTCCCTCGGGTTCGACGGGATAGGGAATGATCCCCACCTTGGGCATGGCAGCCGAGAATTCCGAAACGCTGCGGGGCATATGGTAATTCGCGGTCACGAGAATCAGGCTCTTAAAGCCATGTGCCTGAATCCATTTCGCCGTTTCGGAAGCATTCTCGCGGGTGTCTTCCGCAGCGAAATCGAGATCGGCACAGCAATCGAATTTCCGTCCGCCATGTGCGAGGTCCTTGATCTCCGGCTTGGTGATGGAGGGGTGCACGCCGGTGATCAGCAGCCGGTTGGCGGCACCGTTTTCCAGCAACCACACCGCAGTATCCAGGCGCGCGCCGCCGCCGGTGGGCGTGACGATCGCATCTGCGCGGGGCACCTGCTTGGGGCGATGGGGCAGGGTGGTCGCAAAGAAGACGAACCCCAGGCCGTAGGCGAGGATCGCGACAAGCACGATCCGGCCGATATAGGCCAGCGATTTCCTCAAAGTCTCCAAGCCATGCCCTCCGCCTGCGGACGAGAGCCGCAACGCCCGCCGGATTTTAGGTCAAGGTATCCGCCGGCGTAAGTCACGTTCAGTAGATGCGGCGAAGGGCGGCGAGCACGGATAGCCGTGCCGTGATCAGCGCAATCCAGCTCGCGGCCACCGGCACTGTGGTGAGCCAGCCCAGTTCCGACAAATGAAGCCCCAGAGGCGGGAGGAACGGTACCGCTTCGATGCCTGCGAATTCCAGTCCACTGCTGGCGACGTAGAATGCCGCGGCTAGTGCCGCTCCGATCGCACCGGCGATCAGGGCGGCGAGAAAATAGTGCCACTCGAACGCGCGCGCGATGAAACCAGCTTTGGCGCCCATCTGGTGCAGCAGCTCGACGATGTCGTGATGCGCTTCGAGCCCTGCACGTGTGGCAAATGAAACCGTTGACGCTGTGGCGAGTGCGATCAGCGCCAACACTCCGTAGGCTGACCAGATAATGCCTTGCGCGACAGCCCGCAGCCGCGAAAGCCACCGCGTGTGATCATCCAGCACCGAATCCGGTGCGGCCGCCTTGAGACGCTGGCGGATGGATTCAAGATCCACCGGGGTTCCCGGAGCGATCGTGGCATCGATCAGGCGCGGCAGCGGCAATTCGGAGACGAGCGCGTCGGCACCCAGCCAGGGCCGAACAAGTTCCACCGTCTCCTGATCCGAAAGCTGTGCGGCATGCGCAATGCCTGGCGTGTCCCGCAAGACCGAGAGGGCCGCCTTCACCTGCTGCACCAATGGCATGCTGGATTTTTCGGGTGGCAGAATCTGTACGGTGATGCGGCCCGCCAATCCCGTGTTCCAACTCACCGCCGCGCGCTCCGCTATCAGGGAGGCGCCCAACGCCAGCGCCGCGAGACAGGCCATGACCGCGATCACCACATCGAGCGAGCCTGCGCCCTTGTCGCGCGGCATGATACGCTGCGTGCTCACTATCGTGGCCCCCGGAGTTCGACGAGGCGGCCATCCACCAATCGCATTTCACGGGCGCGCGCGCTTTCGATCAGGGTCCGGTCATGTGTGGCGATGAGCACCGTGGTTCCCAGCTTGTTCAATTCTTCGAACAGACGGATGAGGCGCTTTCCCATATCCGGATCCACGTTGCCGGTGGGCTCATCCGCCAGCAGCAAGTCCGGCCGCGCCACCACAGCCCGGGCAATGGCAACGCGCTGCTGCTCGCCGCCAGAGAGCGTGGCGGGTCGTGCATCCAGCCGGCCGCCCAGCCCCACCCAAGACAGCAACTCCTCCACGTCGTGCCGATACACGGCGGCGTCGTGACCGGCGATGCGCAACGGCAGCGCCACATTCTCAAAGGCCGAAAGATGCGCGAGTAACCGGAAATCCTGAAACACAACTCCGATGCGCCGTCTCAGCGCTGGAAATTGCGAGCGCCGCGTGGTGGCGAGATCCTGCCCGAAGAGCCCGATGAGGCCGCGCGAAGGCGGTTCAGCCAAATACATCAGCTTGAGCAAGGTTGATTTTCCGGCGCCCGAGGGCCCGGTAAGAAAATTGAAGGAGCCAGGTTCCAGCAGAAAGGTGACATCGCGCAGCACCTCCGGCCCCGGGCCGTAGCGCATCCCAACATTTTCGAAGCGCACCATCGGCGCTAACCATATCGAGAGGAGGGCGCTGATAACATGCTTGCGGGACGTTAACCCTTACCTCTATTTTGCTGACGAATCGGGCAATTCCGCATGATCCTGACCTGCCCACAATGCGCAACCCGATATCAGATCGAGGATGCCAAATTCCCGGCTGGCGGCCGCACAGTGCGCTGCGCGAAATGCGGGCATCAGTGGTTCCAAGCGGCTTCCGTACCGATCGCGCAGCCGACCTTAGACATGCCGATTGCCGATCCGACTCCGGCGCCAGCTCCGGCCCCCGCCGTGAGGGCCGTGGCGCCCGATTCAGATTTGCAACCGCCGCCGGTTACACCCGTCCCGCAGCCGGCCCTCCCGCCACGGCCGCAGGCCGTGCCGACGACGCGGCAGCCTGCGCGTCGCGCCCTCGGAGAGCGCAGCGCGGTCACTGCAGGGTGGATCGGTCTTGCGGCCATCCTTCTCCTCATCGTTTGGGGCGGCGTGCGGTATCGTGACGTCATCGCCGGCGTGTGGCCTCAAACTTCGTCGCTCTATGCTGCGCTTGGCATGCCGGTGAACGTGCGCGGGATCGCGTTTGCCGGCGTGAGCTACCGCCGCGAAACGGAAGCCGGACAGCCTGTACTCACTGTGAACGGGACTTTGGTGAATGTGAGCGGACGCGATGTGCCCGTGCCTCGAATCGAAGTCACGCTCACCGATGATAGCCGACACAAAGTGGACCATTGGGTGTTCTCGCCGGGAGTGCCGCAGTTGAAGCCGGGACAGAGGATCGCGTTTGCCACGCGGCGCACCAATCCGCCGTCGGAAGCGCGGCATCTGGAAATGGAATTCGCCGAGGCGGGCGGGTGACGCTCACGCCTCTGTTCACCGCAACGCAGATTCGCGAACGTGTCGAGGCGCTGGCGCAGCAGATCGCCACGGCTTCCCTGAAGCCCGACATTGCCCTGCCGGTGCTGGCCGGGAGTTTCGTTTTTGCCGCCGACCTACTACGCGCGCTGGCCACGCGCGGGCTTTCGCTGCCCATGGAATTCATCTGGCTTCGCAGCTACGGCACGAAGCGTGAAGGACGCGAAGTAACCGTGCTGGTGGGACCGCCGGAGGAGCTGCACGGTCGCACAGCACTTCTGATTGATGGGGTATTGGATCGCGGGCACACGCTTGCGCGCGCCCACGCGCTCCTGCTCGAGCGCGGCGCGACCACGGTGCTCACCGCGGTTGCAGTGGACAAGGCGAGGACCGATGCCGCATTCCGGGCGGATTATGCCGCCTTCATCAACGTGTCAGATTTCATCGTGGGCTATGGAATGGACGAGGCCAGCCGCCACCGGGGGCTACCCTATATAGCGCGCGCGGAAGCAACACCTTCTGCACCGGAAAGCGGCCGCGCCGATCGGCCGCGTTAAGCTTTTTTTGACCTCGTCAGCCCACTCTTAAAACAATCCGCCCGCGGGACCGCTCATGTTTTGCTCGCATATTTTCCCGCCGCTCGGGCGGAACGCCTAATGTCGAGCTTGGCAGCTCTTTCTGCGGACGTGCCGACCGATGATACTGCGCCGGCTGCCGTCGCGAAAACATCCAGGCGAATTCCCGAACTCGACGGCCTGAGGGGATTCGCCGCACTCATCGTTGTGCTGTCGCACTATTTTGGGGAAGCAGCCCACGGCCTTGCCCATCTGCAGATCGGCTGGCTCGGGGTGAACACGTTTTTCGTGCTCTCGGGCTTTCTGATCGGCGGCATCATTCTCGATCAGGGTGGGAAGCCGGGATTTCTCAAATCCTTCTACTTCCGGCGGGTGGCGCGCATCTTCCCGATCTATTTTGCGGTGTTCCTGTCCGTCATCTTGCTGGCAAATCTGACCGCCGGCCACCGATGGTCGGACCAGCCATTCTCCGCTGCGGTGTACGCAACCTTCACCACCAATTTTGCCCAGTCGCTCTACGGATTGGGTTCGGTATGGCTGCGGCCCACCTGGACACTGGCCGTGGAAGAACAGTTCTATCTGCTTCTCCCGTTCGTGATCCTCTTCACACCGCGGCGCATGCTCGCCCCGCTGCTTGCCGGACTATGGGTAGCAGCGCTGGCGTTTCGTATTGCGCTCATGGATGCGCACCCCATCGCCGCGTGGCAGCTGCTGCCGTGCCGAATGGATCTGCTGCTTGGTGGCGTCATGCTCGCAATGATCTACCGCAAGCTCGACCTATCGAGTCACCTGGTTTGGCTGCGCCTTACCTGGGGAATTCTGATCGTCGCGTTGGACCTGCTCGTGCTGGCAGATCAGCGCAATGTTCTCCTGATCGTTATGGGGTCCGCCACCAGCATCGGGATTGCGTGTTTTATGCTGGCCGCCTTCTATGGCGCTCCGGAGGGCCGTTACGTCCGGGCAGGCTGGATGCGCTGGTTCGGACAGATATCGTATTGCCTCTATCTCGTGCACCAACCAGTGAACGGACTCCTGCACGGACTGCTTCTGAACGAGCCAGCGAGCGTCGGGTCGCTGCCCTCCGTTGCGGTCACACTGCTTGCCTTTGGTGTGTCCGTGGCAGTCGCCGCGGCCTCATGGCGATGGTTCGAGAAGCCAATCCTGGCGTGGGCAGCAGCGGAGAACCGCAGCTTCATGCAGCGCGCGAGATCGCTGCCTACCGTCAGTGCCAAATACGCATCACCTTCATGACCGCCGGACCCATGATGACAACGAACAGGCACGGCAGGAAGAATACGATCATGGGAACGGTGAGCTTAGCGGGGAGCGCTGCGGCTTTCCTCTCCGCCTCGGCCATGCGCATTTCGCGATTTTCCTGCGCACAGACGCGCAACGCCTGACCGAGCGGCGTTCCGTATTTCTCCGCTTGATTCAACGCGCCGGCAATCTGCTTCACGCCGGGGTGGCCGCAGCGCTTCGCGAGATTGTCGAATGCCTGGCGCCGGTCTGGCAGGTATGAAAGTTCGGCAGTGGTGAGGCCGAACTCCTCTGCCAACTCCACCGATTGCACGCCAATCTCGGACGCCACTCGCGTAAACGCCGACTCGATCGACATCCCGGATTCCACGCAGATAAGCAGCAGGTCAAGCGCATCCGGAAATGCTTTCATGATCGACTTCTGCCGGCGGGTGATCCGGTTCGAGAGGTACAGGTCAGGCACATAGAAGCCGAGCAGCGCCGTGCCAAATGCCGCAAGCAGCTTTTGCCATCCAGTCCAGTGGAGGTGCAGGATGACGAATAGATAAAGCAGCCCAGCCGCGAACAGGATGAACGGCATCACGAAACGGAAGAACATGAAGGTGATCAGCGGCGCCTGACCGCGATAGCCTGCCTGCGTCAGCCGCTCGCGTGTGTTCGCCGATTCGAGCGCGTTGCCGAGCTTCAGCCTGTCGAGCGTCTGCTTCATGAAGCCGACCGGTTCGGTGCGCAATGTATTGCGCTTGCTCAGCGCCGCGCGGTGCTTGGCCCGCAACTCCTCGCGTTTGTCGGAAACCGCCTTCATGCGCGTCCCAAGCGAGCGACGCTCGAGCAGGGGCAGCCCCAGCGTCACAACCGTCGCGAAGGCCAGCACACCGATGAACGACATCACGAGGAAGTCGCGATCGAAAAGGATGTTGAGAACGCCGATATCCAGACCCATGGCCTCTACGCCTTAATATTTGAAGCTGATCATTTTCTTCATGACGGCGATGCCGGTGCCCATCCAGAACACGCAGATGGCGAGCAAGATGTTTCCCATGCGCTCGGTGAACAGCAGCTTGATGTAGTCGGGCGTCGTGAGATAGACGAGCACGGCGACAACGATGGGCAGCGAGCCGATGATCATGGCCGACGCCTTCGCTTCCGACGACATCGCCTTGATCTTGCCCTGAAGGCGCTTGCGGTCGCGCAGGACACCCGAAAGATTGCTCAGCGCTTCCGACAGATTGCCGCCGGATTTCTGCTGAATGGTCATCACAATCCCGAAGAAGGCCACTTCGGCAGTGGGCATGGATTCGAACATCTTCTTGAGGGCCTGATCGAGGGTCACGCCGACTTTCAGGCTCTCGACCAGTTTGGTGAACTCGCCGCTGACCGGTTCCGGCAATTCCTTTGCCACGATCTTCAGTGCTTCGTTGGTTGGGAGACCTGAGCGCACGCTGCGAACGATAATGTCGATGCCGTTGGCGAATTCGCGCGTGAATTTCTTCTGCCTGCGGTTGCGCAGAAACGAGAGCACCCAGCGCGGCAGGCCGATGCCTACCGCGAATGCGGCGAGTCCATCTACCAGGGGCGATTGTCGCATCATCACGCACGCCAAAGCCGCTACCGCGGCGGCGACACCGCAGATTATCCAGAACATCTGCACGGTTATGGATAGCCCCGCCTGTTCCAGGCGCCGGCGCATGGTCAGTTTTGGCTTCTTGGCCTTCTGCTGTTTCTCGAGCTCCTTGAGCAGGCCTGTCACATTCTTCCGGCGCTGTTGGTTGGCGTCCGGCGCGGTGCGCCCCGCGGCGGAGACCTGCGGGCCCGCGGCGGATGCAAGCCGCTTCTTCGAAGTCTCGCCTGACGGCGCAACGAAGCTGTAAGCGATGCCGCCCAACCCGAGCAGGAAGAAGAGTCCTGTCAGAAGATACAAAAACGCGCCCATCGGGTCCTCACTGCTGGAGTTCGTCGAGCGCTTCGGCGAGCTCCCGTTCCAGTCCGAAATAGCGGGCACGCTCCCAGAAACTGGGGCGCACGATGCCGGTACCTACATGCTTGCCGCTCATCCGGCCCGCTTCGTCCTCGCCGCTGATTTCGAAATTCATCAGGTCCTGGGTGATCACGACGTCGCCTTCCGTGCCCACGATCTCTGTAATTTTGGTGATGCGGCGCGAGCCGTCACGCATGCGCTCGGCTTGCACGATTACGTCAAGCGAGCCCACGATCATTTCGCGGATCGTGCGCACCGGCAGCGAGAAGCCGCCCATTGTGATCATCGATTCGAGACGCGTCATAGCTTCGCGCGGGGAGTTCGCGTGAAGCGTACCCATCGAACCGTCATGGCCTGTATTCATGGCCTGCAGCAGGTCAAACGCTTCCGGTCCACGCACTTCGCCCACGATGATGCGTTCGGGACGCATACGCAGGCAGTTTCGCACCAGATCGCGCATGGTAATCTGGCCCTGGCCTTCGAGGTTCGGCGGACGCGTTTCGAGCCGCACGACATGCGGCTGTTGCAGCTGGAGTTCGGCGGCGTCCTCACAGGTGATGACGCGCTCATCGGTATCGATGAAGGCGGTCATCGTGTTGAGAAGCGTGGTCTTGCCGGAACCGGTGCCGCCGGAAATCAGCACGTTGCACCGGCACCGCCCGATCACGCCGAGTACCCGTGCACCGGCGGGGCTGACTGAGCCGAACCGCACCAGATCGTCCATCCGCAGTTTGTCCTTACGGAATTTGCGGATGGTGAGCGTTGGCCCGTCGAGCGACAGCGGCGGAGCGATCACGTTGACGCGCGAGCCGTCCAGCAAGCGTGCGTCGCAGATTGGCGATGATTCGTCCACGCGGCGGCCGACCTGCGACACGATGCGCTGGCAGATGTTCATCAGCTGCGCATTGTCACGGAAGCGGACGTTGGTGAGCTGCACCTTCCCGCCCACTTCGATGAACACGCGGCCCGCGCCGTTGACCATGATGTCGGCGATGTCGTCGCGGGCAAGCAGCGGCTCGAGCGGGCCGTAGCCCAGCACGTCGTTGCAGATGTCCTGGAGCAGGTGTTCCTGCTCGGCGATCGACATCACAACGGCCTTGATCGAAATGATCTCGTTGACGATGTCGCGGATTTCCTCGCGCGCGGAATCGGGATCGAGTTGCGCGAGCTGCGCGAGATCGATCGTGTCGATCAGCGCATTAAAGATCGTCGTCTTGATCTGGTAGTAGTCCTCCGAGCGCTGCGCTGCGATTGCCACAGGCTTGGGCGGCGGCGGAGGCGCAACCGAAGCCTGGGGCCGCGGAGCGGCGACGGGCGGCGGCGCGGCCGAGGAGGGGGTCGCGGGTGTTGGCACGCCATTCACCTTGGCGGGCGCGGGCTCGGCACGCGGCGGAGGCGCGGTGCGAGGCATTTCGGATGCGGCGGAGCGTCTTCCGAACATTGGCTATGCCTGCTTGCGACCTTTCAGGAAGGAGAGGAATGGCAATACGCTCTTGTCGGCTTCCGGCACGGCCGCGCGGCCGGTGACCACCTGTGCCAGACGCATGATTGCGTCCGCGGTTTGCGATTTCGGCTGCACTTCCATCAGCATCTGGCCGTTATTGGCCGCTGAGCCGTAGAGCTGGGGTTCGAAGGGCAGCACCATGGCGGGCGGCACCCCGATGGTGGCCGCGAAATCCTTCACGGGAATTTCGGGGCGTCGCGGCGTTCCCACCTGCGTCATCACGAATTTCGGCGGCGGATCGTTGGGGCGGTTCTGACGCACCAGATCGGTAAGCGCCTTGGCGGTCCGTAGGCTTGCCAGATCCGGCGTGGCCACGAGCACGATGTCGTCAGAGGCGAGTAGCGTCTGACGCACCCACGGCGTCCACTGGTGCGGCAGATCAATCACCACGCAAGGCGTGCTCTGACGTACCGCATCGAGCACGGCTTCGAATGCCGTTACGTCGGCCTCGTATGCGCGGTCCATCACTGCCGGGGCTGCAAACAGCGACAGATGTTCGCTCGTCTTGAGCAGCAGACGGTCGAGCAGGACGTCATCGAGCCGCTCGGGCGCGGACAAAGCTTCTGCGATGCCCTGGCCGGGCTCTTCGTTAAAGTTGAGGCCAACGGTTCCGAAGGAGAGGTCCAGATCGACGATCGTTGTGTTGATCTTCATCCGCTCGGCGATGCACCAGCCGACATTGTGCGAAAGGGTCGAGGTGCCGGCGCCACCGCGGCAGCCCATGAAGCTCACCACGCGCCCGACTGGTGGGGAGTCGGGATTTAGATACAGGCCGGAGATCACCTCGATGAGGTGCAGCGGATTGAGCGGCGCGACGAGATATTCGCTCACGCCGCGGCGCATCAGGTCGCGGTAGAGCTCGACGTCGTTTACGCGGCCGATAATGACCACCTTGCTCGAGGGATCGCAAACTTCAGCGAGCCGGTCGATTTCGGCGAGAGCCGCTTTGCCTTGCAGCCGGGTTTCCACGATCAGCAGGTTCGGCGTGACGCGGCCGTTATGATGATCGAGGGCAGCCTGCAGGCCACCGAGTTGAACGCTCATATGAGCCTTCGACAGGCGGCGGTCGGCGCCCGCGCGCTGAAGCGCCGCGCCGGTGTCCGGGAATTCGCAAAACGCGTGGATGGAAATCCGCGGCACGGGCCGCTCATGCGGCGCGGCGCCGAACGGCTCCTCTCCCTGCGTCTGTTGATTGCTCATCGATTGCCTGCCTATTCGCCGATGCCTGAACCCGGGGCGGACTGCTCCTGCGCCTTGTCGGACGTACGTTTATCTGCCTGCGTGATCTCACCTTTTTCATAGTGGCCGATCACGACTGCCCGGCGAGTTGCATCCGGCGCATCGTCGAGGCGCCGGGCCTGATCCAGATCGCGCGGATCGACGACCATAGCCGCCAAGTTGTGCTGGCTGGCGCATCCGAAATCGGGCATCGGCAGATTGTCGCCGGTCTTGGAGGCGTCCTTCGACCAGTCGCCGCACGGATCGGTGTGGGCCACGTAGGCAACGAAGCCGACTTCGACGCGGCGATCGCCATCATTCACCGGGTGCGTGCCGACGAGAATGCGTGAACGCGGCACGCCCATTTGCGCGAGGCGCTCGCCGAAATACGTAATGGCCTGCGAGGAGTCCTGGCCCTCTGGCGCGGACACGCTGAGCGAGCCATCGCCCTGCGCGAGATAATCCTGCACCACGCGATCGAGCTTGCCGGCATCCTCTGGCGCGAGCGGCCCGCCTGTATAGGCCACGCGCACTGCGCGATAGTCCGGTGCCACGGTAATTTGATGGGCCGAGTCGGGCGCGGACCATCGAAATTGTTCTTCGACCGGCGCCGCGCAGCTGCCGGCAAGCAGCATTGCAGAGAGAGTTGCGAGGCGCATCACATGGTTGCTCATGACCTGATCCCTCTACTGCACAATGAAGCCGACTTTGCCGTTGGCGGCAGATTTCAAACCGTTCGGATCCGCGCGATGCTGTACGTTGAGGCTTCCCATCAGGATCGTGTCGGCATCCGAGGGTGTGACGTACCCGTCGAGCGGCGTTGCGAGGCGCTTTGCGCTTGTCGGAGTTACGAGATACGCGCTGACCAGCACCACCAGCTCCGTTTCGTTGTTCTGGAAATCGCGGCTGCGGAACAGTGCTCCCAATACCGGCATCTCCTTGAGGCCGGGGAAGGCGTCGATCTGCTGCTTTGTGGTGTGCTGCAGCAGGCCGGCGATGGCAAAGCTGCCACCCGAGGGAAGTTCTACCGTTGTCTGCGCACGCCGCACATTGAGGGCGGGGATGGTAAGGCCCGGAGCGGTAACCGGCAGACCCGTGGTCGAATTGGTGGTGGTCGCGCCCTGGAGCGTGAAGGCACCGGTGTTGGTAAGTTCGCTCACTTCTGTCGATATTTGCAGCGAAATGCGGTTCTCGCTCAGCACTACCGGCGTGAATGAAAGGCCAACGCCGAATTGCTTGAAGGCGACGGAAACGTTGCCCTGCTGGTCGCGGCCTGACGGCACCGGGAACTCGCCGCCTGCCAGGAACCGTGCCGTCTCACCGGAAACCGCTGTCAGATTGGGCTCTGCTAGGGTGCGGACGAGGCCAACTTCCTCCAGCGCCTTCAGCACACCGCCGGCACAGAGATGCGTGATTTGGGCCGCAGACGCGGGGCAGTTGTTGCCGACCGCCACCCCGGAGGCGTCCGACAGAGCGCGGCCCAGCAGGCTGAACGGATTGGAGGTTTGCGCCAGGATGGGTACGCCCCAGGCATTGATGGCGGCGTTAAGATCGATGCCGAACTGTTTGGCGACTTGGCGCTGCATCTCGGCGACGCGCACTTTCAGCATCACCTGCTCGTTCGCCTGCACCTTCAGCATGTTGACGACCTTTTTCGGGTCGCCCGCAAAACTTGCCGCGAGATCCTGCGCGCGGGTTGCTTCCACAGCGCTTGGGACGGTGCCGCTCAGCACCACATTGTCGTTCATCGCCGAGACGCGAATGCTCGAGCCGGGGAAATTCTCGTGCATCATGCCCCCCAGATCGGTGACATCGCGCTCCACGCGGATATCGATCGACAGGATCTGGTGGCCCGCTGAGTCGAAGAAGAAGGCGTTGGTTTGTCCAGTCTTCATCGCGAGCAGGAAGATCCGCTTCGGAGTGCGAACCACCGCGTCGACGATCTCCGGATTGGAAACGAGTACGTCCCGCGCATCCGCGTCGAGTTGCACCAGCGCCGCCTTGTCGAGGGCCAGCGTGATGCGCTGGTGGGCCGGACCGTGTCCGTGTGTGGAAACATTCAGCACTTTCTGCGCCACGGGTTCGTGCCGCATGGGCGCGTGCGCATGCGCGGGCGCCGTCAACGCGGCGGCAGCGAGGGCACAGATGGCAAGCAATCCGTTGCGCATGGCGCGCCTACTCCCCTCTGTTCTGTGCGGCGGCGCCGGCGTGCGACACCCCGTAGCGAATGACGGAGACAACCGCATTCGTATTGCGATGCTTGTCAGCATTCAGATCGGCGGTGGCGGTCTCCCCGAGTGGCCGCAGCGCCAGCGAAACCGTGCCGGTCGCGGCCGCGGCATCGACCATCTCCGCTTGCGCCGGTGAGAGCTCGAGCGTCGCGGTTTTCGCGAGCACGGTCTTCTGGTCCTTGTCCTGGGTGTAGGTTTGGTCGACGGCCAGGACCCGCACGTCATGCAGGAAGGTGTGGCTGGCGAACGCCTTGGGCTGTTCGGAAACCTGCAATGTCAGCAGAACGTCGACGCGGTCATTGGGCAGGATGAAACCGCCGGCGCCAGATTCCGTCGAGATCGGAATAGAGAGCGCGCGCATCCCGGGCGTCACGGTCGCGGCCATGAAGCCCGCGGATTCCGAATGTACGATTTTGTTGTTGGTAAGCGGCTCGCCGGCAACGATCGGCGCGCGCGCCACGGTGCCTTTGACGATCTGATCGGGATTTGGGTTGGTATCCTGGGTAAGAAAGTTCGAATCCACCGACGATTTCGGCCAGGCTTGCCAGCGCACCAGGTCCGGCGTGACCGGACGCCCCGGCTCGATATTGCTGGTAGCGACGAGCACGCCGATGCTCGCGACCGCCGGGGAATTCTGTGCCTTTCCCGGCTCTGTGCCGCCGCCCAGAAATCCGCGGACGAGGAACACAGCAACACCTGCGGCCAGTGCCGCCAGACCCAAGACAATGACGCGCGACCGGTTCATGGCACCCCTTGCTTCTTAGTGTCCCGATCCGAACACAAAACCCTTTAGAAAAGGCTTAACGGTGGATGGTTCGATTGCTCAACCGGAGACGGTGCGAAATAAATCCGTATACGGAAGAATAGCGATTCCTCCGGCTGCCAGCGCAACGCCATAGGGAATCCCGCCGCGCGGTTCGTGCAGGCGTGCAATCCACGCGCGTCCGGCAAGGGCGGCGGGCAACGGAAAGCGCCTAACGCTCAGAAGGGCGAGCGTCAGAACGCCGCCAAGCAACGAGGCGGCAAGCACATAGGTCATGAGATCGTGCATTCCGAACCAAGCAGCGGCGCTGGCGAACAGCTTCGCATCGCCGCCGCCGATATAACCGAGCGCAAACAGCACGAAGCCCGCCAGCAGCCCAATCAGGGTGGCGAGCGCATGCGCCTCGAAGAATGCTGCATTCTGATGCGAGAAGAGTGCGAATAGCATAAAAGCCAGAAGCACGGCCACAGGGATGAAATTTGGGATGGTATAGCTTGCCAGATCCCAGCTGGCTGCCAGCGCGAGCAGAAAGACCAGCGGAAAGAAAACTACCAGCGCCGTCAGCATATTCTTCTCCCCGGAAATGGGAACGGCCGCCTTTTGGGGCGGCCGTTCCGGACCAACTCGGCCTGCACGCCTTAGTGCAGCGCGGCCGAAACCGCTGTGAACTTCGTGTTCAGGTTCGTGCCGATCGAGGTCAGCACGGCGATGATCACGACGGAAATCAGCGCCGCAATCAGGCCATACTCGATCGCCGTCGCGCCGGACTCGTCGGCGACGAAACGGGAAATCAGGTTCTTCATAAAAGCCTCCTTGTTAGACACCCTAGGACGTCCAAGAGCGACCGGTCTTGCGCACGGCGCCACTGCTGGACTTCGCATGAGACACTACGCGCCAATGTTTAAGACGAGCTTAGCGGCGAAATCCGTCCGGGCGCCATTATGTGCCGCGTCGGCACGAAAACACGCCGTTGCATCGCATCTGCATGTCTCGTTTTACAGTCTGTTTACCGCAGAAGCGGATTGGGGCGGTTTTATGGCGGCATAATCGGCGCTGCGCAGGTTGATCTCGCGATGGACAGCTCACTCCCAGCACTCCCATACCGCCGCCCGAAAAAGCGTAGGCGGATATGCACAAAGCCTCTCGCCCCGCGGTAATGAGGCTTCGCACTTAAATCTTCCTTTACAGGCGCGATGGTACAGCTTGGTGAGAATTGCCAGAGGCTTGCGATATGCGCCGTGCTTCACCTCAACTTGTTGCCGCAGTTGCCACCGTTCTTGTCACATGCGCAGCTGCAATTGCCGCCAATCCGGATGCGAAAATGCTCCTGCGCAAGTCCGCTGCCTCAGGCGCGGCGGCTCATTCGGCCCCGGCCGTGATGCTTCGCACCAACAATGGCAAGGTCGCGACGGTGAGGCCGGTGAAGGCCACGCAGCGCCGCGCGGTTGCCCTGCGCCCTGCGCACCGGCGTGTCGCGGCGCACCACACTGCGCCATCCATTATTGTGCCGCTCGATGAGGTACGTGTGGTGGCTTTTTCGCAACCGATCTCGACCGTCTATGTCGGCAATCCGATGATCGCCGATGTCAGCATGATCGACTCGAAGCATGCCTTCGTCCTGGGCAAGGGATTTGGCCACACCAACGTCGTGGCGCTGGACGCCGACGGAAAGCAGGTGGTCAACGACTCCGTCACAGTGTTCGGCCATACGGGCAGCACCGTTATTCTGCACCGGGGCGCTGCACAGACGACCTATGCCTGCGCGGGGGCCCGCTGCGAAAGTGCGCCGATGCCGGGGGACGACAAGGATTCCTTCTCGCAGCGGATGGAGCAGATGAATGCGCATCAGGATGCCGGCGTAAAGGCTGCCAGCGCCACGCGCTAGCCGGTTTTCGGCACAGAGATCGGGGCTTGGGATGACGGTCGCGTCGGAGTTGACGTTCCGGCAAGCGCTCATCGCGGCCGGCGACAGTGTCCGGCGCAGCTTTGCGGCCCATGTACCTCTCTACATTTGCACCGCTCTAGTTGCCGCCACCATGGTGGCTGTGGGGCTCGTATACAGACTTCCGTCCCACCTCGGCTCCGGGTTCTTTTTCCTCGGCATGATCGGGGAAGCGGCCGTGTTGATCGGCGCGGCGATCGCGCTGCGCGAGCTCGTCCGGCTTTATCGCGGGGGAACGCATGCGAATCCGCTGGTGACGATGGGGCGACGCCTGCTCGCATCGGCAATGGCCGGGGACCGCGTTGGAAACCTGGTGCACGGCCTGCTGACCTTCACGCCGATGATGATGATCTTCACGGCGCTGAAGGTCGATATTGCGCACATGAATCCTTTTTCGTGGGACGAGACATTCATGCGGCTGGGGCGTGAAATTGGGTTCGGCCATCCTTCATGGCAGCTTCTTCAGCCGCTCTTCGGTTATCCGCCGATCACGACGGCTCTGAGTTACGCGTATGGGCTGTGGTTCCCGGCGATGTTCGGTTGTCTTTTCTGGCAACTGAGCCGGCCGCATCACGATGAGGTCCGTGCACAATTTCTCCTGGCATTTGCATTTGCGTGGTTCTTCGGCGGTTTCGTGATCGCCACCATCTTCTCGTCCGCCGGGCCCTGCTTCTACGGCCACTTGGTGGCGGGCGCGGACCCCTACGCACCGCTGCTTCATTATCTGCGGGAAACGCGCCAACACTGGCCGGTATGGATTGTGGACGCGCAGGACGATCTCTGGCGTGCCTATCTGAGCGGCGACGGCGATATCGAGGGCATCTCCGCAATGCCCAGCATGCACGTCATGATTGCGACGCTGCTCGCGCTGCTCGGCTGGCGTGTGAACCGGCATGTCGGCATGGGCTTCGCCGTGTTTGCCGTCATCATCTTCGTCAGCTCGATTGTGCTCGGCTGGCACTATTCTATCGACGGATTTGCGGGTGCCGCGCTGGCACTCGGCTTCTGGTGGGTCGCGGGGAAGCTCACGCGGCACTGGGCCGAATTCTGCAATCGACAAGGCGCGGCACTGCCGGTCGCGGGCGGCGGTGAAGCAGTCGCGTAGTCGTTTAGATCGGTTCCGCGAGCGACCCGGCTCGTGCGCGTTTCTCAGCCGATAGTCCGATGAATTGACTGCCACCTCTTCTCGTAGGACCTTGCAGATAGCCCGGAGGTCGGCGCCGTGCCGCCATACGTTGACCGCGAATGGCCGGCGGGCTCGATTGGCTGGAGAGGTGTCGAACCGGCAGAAAACCCGGAGACGGGATCAAGGTCCTGTGAACGGATGCCGCAAAATGCCCGAGCATAAGTCATTCCCTGCCCGCGGGAGAAGTGAGGGTACCATTCCGCGAGATTAGGCGCCTGGCGCAACCTCTTGCCAGAACGGCAAGGCCCGGTTGCCACCAAGGCGCGACGGGATCCGGCCGCGCCAGATCAGGGGTGGAAGTTTGCGGCCCTGCCTAGCGCGCGACGCGGAGGTGCACGATGTCTTCGGCGATGTTGTTTAGCGTCGAGATGATGGCGCCAGAGGTCGTCAGGTCGAAATATTTGCTCGAATCGCTGGCGCAGCTCTGCAGCACCGACGAGTTTCCTTGCGTGCCACCAAGATCCACGAAGATCGTGTAAACCGTGATCCCCTGCGCCTTCACCCCGTTGCACACCTGTGTCATGCGATCGTTGACGCCGGTAGCCTGATTGCTGCCGTCACCGTACCAGCGGTCCTGCGTGTTCAGGCCGTCGCTGACCAGGATGATATACCGCTGGCTGTCCTGGGGCAGCGTTGGCGCGCTCAATGGGGCGCCTTGCGTCATGGACTGCCAGCCCCAAACGAGCCCGATCGGCTGGTTGGTCGAGCCCCCCGCAGACATGTTATCCACTTCCGTGGAAAGACCCGCCCAGTCATAGCCGATTTGTCCCTTCATCACGCTGGGTACGCAGGATTGCGCGTTCTCCGCCGGGAAGGATGAGGTGCCCGTTGTCACGTCGCTGTTCTGCGTCCGGTCCGTGATGCAGCCGTTCCAGGTACTGTGGGCATTCACGGTCCAGTTATGATTGTAGTTCGTCGCCCTGCAGGTCTTGCTGCTGAAGCTGCCGCTGCAGGAGCAGTTATGGTATACATGGCCACTCACCGTGCAGGTGGCGGTCGAGCCGGTGGAGACCGTGGTGGTGGTGCCGGCGGACACACTCACATAGCAACCATTGTAGTAGTGGCCGAGCCGGCCGCTGTTCCTGCTGCCGTTGTCCACCGTAGGGCAAATGCACCCATTGTAGCTTGTTCCGTTGATGGTGCAGGTAGACAGGACGCTGGCCGCTGCAGAACTGGCGTTCGTCGAACTGCTTTGGCAGGCAAAGCCGTGAGAGGCTGTTGTGAACGGACAAGTGTCGCTCGGGCCGGTGGTGACCGGAATGGCTGCCGCACCGTTTGCGGGCTGTGAGGCCCAATCCGTCCAGTCGATCCAGCTCGCGCCCACGTTTCCGGTGCCGACATTGACGTCCTTGCTGAAGGGAACGATGGATACCTGAACGTCGCCGGGGGTCGAAGCCGCGCCCTGCAAAATCGTGAGCAGCTGGTGCGTCGCGGTTTTCAGTGCGCTGATTTTGCTGGTGCCGCTTGCATCGGTCTGGGTCATCGAACCCGTGTTATCGAGCACCAGCGCCACCCACAGTTTGGTTGTGCCCCAGACGATTGTGCTGCTGACCGGAACGGTCACGGAATCGCAATGGGTGCAGCCCATTACGTCGCCGACCTTTACCAGTACCGTCGGCACCACGATGCTGGTGGCCAACGTGGCGCTCTTGCCGTCCGCGGCCACGGTGACGGACACGCTGGCCGGCGTTCCGAAGCTGTGATCTTCGACGTAGTTGGCGTTAAAATACTGCTGCGCCAGCGTCTGCAGCTGACTCTGCGACATCCCGGATTGGCTCGCGCCGCCAACGGCGAGGCCGGCCGCATCCAGCGCCTGCTCGATGCGCGCGCGTACCATCAATGCGCGGGCGAAATCGAGCCCCGCGCCTGCGGCAATCGTGATCGGCACGACAGAAAGGCCGAAGATGATTGCCACATTTCCGCGCCGAGAGCGCCAGAATGCTTTCAGCCGTCCACAAAGCGCGCCAAAGTTCGACATCGATCGCTAAGCCCGCAATTCCTGCGTTGCAATGTTGCGCGAAACGGCAGCAGAAGTCCGTGCAAAAGCGGATTTGTAGTTTCACAAACGTTAGCGAGAGTCTGAGGAGCATAACGAAGGTAAACGAGTTCCTCCGGTTGCGGTTCGCGTCCTGCGAGGCGCTTCCCGCGGTGCAACGCCGTTTACCCAGCATTCACTACGCGCAAAGGCCCTGCTTCGTCCGTACCCGATTTCGCCGTAAGAATGACGTGCGAAAAGATATTGAAGGTCACAGGCGTGCGGGCGCGGCGATTCGCTATCCCAGGTTTTACGGCCGCGAGCAGGATGGCGCGGGACCGAAGCGGCTCTGTCATGGTCGAATTCTCGCTGATCGCCATCCCCTTCTTCATGCTGTTGTTCGGCATTCTCGAGGCGGGCCTGATCTTCTTCGGCAACTGTATCCTGGAAACGGCGACCGAAGACGCCGCGCGCCTTATACGCACCGGCCAGGCGCAGGCGGCGAACATGACGGCCACCCAGTTCCACGACTATATCTGCGGCAAGGTCACGCCAATCCTGAGCTGCAGCAGCAATCTGCAGGTCGATGTCGAGGCGTACAGCGGGTTTGGCGGCATGAGCATTCCCAGTCCGATCGACGGCACCGGGCATCTGAACGCCGCGCTCAACAACTACAATGTCGGAGGCTCGGGTTCGATCGTGCTGGTGCGCACGTTTTACACGTGGGACATCATCACGCCGCTACTGCGCCCCTTCTTCGCCAACCTGTCAGGTGGACAGCGTCTGTTGACCTCCGCCGCAACATTCCGCAACGAGCCCTTCTGAGGAAAGCATGCGGCGCATCGGATCGACTTTTCTGCGCAGACAGGACGGCACGGTGGCCGTCGAGTTCGCCTTCATCGCGCCGATCCTCATCACCATGTTCTTTGGCACCGTCGAGGTGTGCAACGCGGTGATTTGCCGGGAGAAGGTTACGACGCTCGCGGCAAGCGCCGCCGATCTCGTGGCCCAGGACGCGGTGATCACCGAAAGTCAGATTACCGATGTGTTTTCGGCACTGAACGCGGTCATATATCCATATCCCTCCAGCAGCGCGCGAATCATCATCACCAGCGTCAAGGCGGATCCTAATCACGCCGGGCAGTACATCGTCGACTGGAGCAGGGCGCAGAACACCACGGCCCACACCCAAGGCGCGAACATAACCGTTCCGGCCGGCCTCGTGACCACTGGCGGCAGCGTCATACTGGCGGAAGTGACCTACAGTTATTCTTCGTCCACGAGCAATGTCATCCATGCCCCGATCACGTTTCACGACTCTTTCTACGCCCGGCCGCGCCAGAGCACTTCGGTGACGATCAGCTAGGTGGCCGCTGCCGCATCAACCCTTCCTGTGCAACCGATGCGATCAGCCGACCGTCACGTGTGTAGATGAGACCGCGGTTGAATCCGCGCGCGCCGGAAGCACTGGGGCTGTCCTGTACATACAGTAGCCATTCGTCCGCACGAAAACGGCGGTGAAACCACATCGCGTGGTCGAGGCTCGCCATCTGGATCGCGTCGGAGAACCAGCTGACGCCGTGCGGCATGAGCGCCGTGTCGAGCAGCGTCATGTCGGAGGCGTAGGCGAGCACGCATTGCTGTAGGGCGATGTCGTCCGGCAGGGTCCCGGTCGCGCGCACCCAAACGGATTGATGCGGCGGCCGCTTCTCCGGCCGAAAGATGTCGGCGCGATCGGTGGGCCTCAGCTCGATAGGCCGCCGCCGCAGGAAATGCTCGCGATATTGCGGCGGCACCTTGTCGGCGATCCTGGCGCGGAAATCGTCTTCACTCGGGAGATCTTCCGGCGGCGGCACCGCCGGCGGATCGATCTGGTGCTCGAGCCCCGGCTCCTCCACCTGAAAGGAGACCGACATGTGGAAAATAGGCCGGCCATGCTGGATCGCGACCACGCGGCGCGAGCTGAAGCTGCCGCCGTCGCGACTGCGGTCCACCTCGTAGAGGATCGGCACTTTGGGATCGCCCGGCAGCAGAAAATAGGCATGCAGCGAGTGGCAGAGGCGTCCCTCCACGGTCCGCGTCGCGGCAACCAAGGCCTGCCCGAGCACCTGACCGCCGAACACCCGCTGCGAGCGGTCCTGCGGGCTGATACCGCGAAAGATGTTCACCTCGATGGGCTCGAGGTCCAGCAATCGAATCAGCTGGTCGACGGGCGTGGCGGATTCGGACATGCTTCCCCATACGCGACGGTGGCGCGCCCATGCAACGTGGCCTCAATTCGGTGCCGATGGGAGAACGCGGCCGCGGCCGCATCTCCAGATAGACCCAGGATTGAGCTAGACGAGTGATCGCCGGCTGACGCTCGACTCCTGGCAACATCAAGGCGGCTACCCTCATCTCCTCGCCGTCACGCCGCAGTGACGTTAACCCCGCGCGGGACAAGGAAAAATCTCGACAGAATCCACGGCGAGGGATGTTGCAGCACTGTCACAGCGGCGGGACAATTCCTATGAAAGCCAGCCCAAACGGCTTTGCTTGGCTCCACATTGGCCGCCTTATCACTTATAGAGTTCGCGACATCGGACGCTACGGTGGGGGGCACCTCCCGCCCGGTAAGTCTTGAAACGAGGGTGACAATGAAATTTCGGACTATCGCCCTGGCGGGCGTAGCGGCACTGGCCCTTTGCGGTCCGGCAGCCGCCAGTGACGCGACCGGTTGGTATCTCGGCCTCGGCGCAGGCTGGGATCACCTTGGCAATGTGAGCTTCAGCTACACGCCCTTCGCGCCCCCGGTACCCACTCCCAATGGACCTATCACGAAGGTGCATTCGGACGATGGAGCGCTGCTCGCAGGAAGCTTCGGCTACCGCATCCCATCCGGCCCCGGCGCGGTGCGCTTCGAGTTCGAGTTTGGCTGGGCTAGGCACGACCTCAACAATGAAGACAATCCATTGCTCGGTTCGCCGAATTTCCCGGCGCCGGTCCACGGCAGGCTGACCAATCTTTCCGCGCTGTTCAATGCGGCCTACGATTTCCATCTGACCAAGCGCCTGGACTTCTCGCTCGGGGGCGGTGCCGGCGTTGGCCGCGCCGACGTGAATGCCGAGACGACCTCGAGCGATCCCAACGATTCCGGCACCTTCCTGCTCGCCGGTGGTCGCCATCTCGGCTTCATGTGGCAGGGCATGGCGGGCTTTGCGTATTCCATCACCGACAACCTCGACCTGACTGCGGATTGGCGCTACCGCTCGCTGACCATCCGCAAGACCCTGGACACTTCATTTGGCACCGGGGGAAGGGGCACGCCCTTTATCCCGTATCAGGCGCATCTGAGGGATGATAACGAGCAGGCCTTCATGCTCGGCATCCGCTGGTATGCGGAAGCGGCTCCGCCTCCGCCACCTCCGCCGCCCCCACCGCCTCCTCCGCCACCGCCTCCTCCGCCACCGCCGCCTCCGGCTGTGAAGACGTTCATCGTCTTCTTCGACTTCAACAAGTCGAACCTGACCTCGGAAGCGCAAGCTGTGGTGACGGAAGCCGTGAACACGGCCAAGACACAGGGTGCCGTGCGCATCCTGGTGACGGGTCACACCGACACGGTCGGCTCACACAGCTACAACCAGGGCCTTTCGGAGCGCCGCGCTGCCTCTGTGAAGGACGAGATGGTGCGAGAGGGTATGAGCCCCGACCAGATCGCCACCGTCGGCAAGAGCTTTGACGAGCCGCTGGTGCCGACCGGACCGGGCGTGCGCGAGCCGCAGAATCGGCGCGCCGTGATCGATCTGGGTGGTGGCGGCTGATCGGCCAAGCCACCCTCGCGTAGACGAAGGGCGGGCCTTGGGCCCGCCCTTTTGTTTTGTGTGTGAGTGCCGGTGCCTCAGCTCACGCCTGCCGGCCCGCGCCCCTTCGGCCTCAATCCTTGTGACGGCGCTTGTGCCGGGCCCGTCGCGGCTCGCTCGATGCGGCCTCTACGACGCAGCCGTCCGCCGGCGACTGTTGCAGGGTGACGGTCAGATTGCGAGCAAAGGCCTCAAGTGTCGGCCGTTCCGTCGCCAGTGCCGTGGTCAGCATGGCGCCCGCCTCCAGACAGTAGGAGGGATTGTCGTGGATGCTGCGCATCTCGGAATCGTTGGCGAGCTTGGTCTTGAAGGCGTGATATGCCGCCTCGCCGCGGCGTCCGCCGTAGAGACGGCGAAACATCCCTAACAGCCTCGCATCGGAGGTGCGAAGCTCGGGCCCATAGCCCGTCTGGAAGTCATTGTAGCGGCCTATCTCATGGCACGTCAGCGCGGCGACCATCAACTCCTGCTGGACGGCCGCAACCCGAATCGCCGACACCTCTTCCGGCACGGCGCAGCGCATGGCGCGCGCCCGCGCATCCGCCGCCCCCGTCACCGCGGCTGAAACCGCGCAAACCACGCACGCAAACGCCCAACGCATCCTTCGCCCCGTAGGTTTTCTGCTGCAAAGCCGACCATAGCACCGCCTCGCCGGCGGGGCCAACCCGGACTGCGGCTTGCCAAAAAATTGCTATAACAGACCATGACAACGTCTACCGATGTGCCTTCCGACAAAGCCGGCCACGTGGACCTCAGTGGCGAAAATGTCCACTGGGATCTGAAGGACGCAATGTCCTATGGCGATTACCTGCGCCTTTCCGATCTGCTCGCTTGCCAGCGTCCGCTGACCGATCGCCACGATGAGCTTTTGTTTGTCGTCATCCATCAGGCCTCCGAGCTGTGGATGAAGCTGTGCCTGCACGAGATTGGCGCCGCGATCAGCCAGATTCGCAAGGGCGATCTCGGTCCTGCCTCCAAGATGATGGCGCGCGTCGCCCGGGTGCAGGTGAATCTCATACAGTCTTGGGAGATACTCTCGACGCTCACGCCATTCGACTATTCGAGCTTTCGCGCAGCACTGGGACGCTCCTCCGGGTTCCAATCGTATCAGTACCGGATGCTCGAATTCCGAATGGGCAACAAGCATCCCGACATGGCGCGAGTGTTCGAGTCGAAACCGGAGGTTTATGCGCAGGTTCGAGCAGCGTTGGTTGAACCCAGCATCTATGACGAAGCGCTGGCGCTGCTGGCGCGTCGCGGCTTTGCCATTCCGCCGGAAAAGCTGAACCGCGATTTCGCGCAACCGTATACGTCCGATCCGCGCGTCACGGACGTGTGGCGCGAAGTGTATCGCGATGCGGAAACGCATTGGGATCTGTACGAGCTCGCCGAGAAATTGGTCGACCTCGAATACCGGTTCCATCTCTGGCGCTTCAGCCACATGAAAACGGTGGAGCGCATCATCGGCGGCAAAATGGGCACTGGCGGTACGTCGGGCGTGCCGTATCTGCAGAAGGCGCTTGCCTTGCGCTTCTATCCCGAATTGTGGGACGTGCGCACCGAAATCTGACCTTCGGAGGAGACTTGGGCGCGCTGTCGCATCTTCGCGTGCTGGATTTGAGCCGCGTGCTTGCAGGCCCATGGGCGACGCA
>DASXGS010000216.1:0-2983 GCA_036488975.1 Rhizomicrobium sp.
GGGCGCGCTTACGGGCGAACTCAAGCGCATCGCATCGGAAGCCGGAAGCGCGGCCCGCGCGCACATCATACGGGCGGTTCCGGCGGCGGAATTGCTGGAATGGACTCAGGGCGCCACCGCTGGCATCGTTCCGTATGAAGATAAGATGCTCAACCACTGGATCGCCACGCCCAACAAACTCTGGGAATACCCCGGCGCGGGCGTACCGCTGATCGTGCAGCCCTTCCCTGAAATGCGCCGCATCGTCGAGACGTATCGCTGTGGCTGGATCCTGCCGCGCGAATTCACGCCCGAGGCTATAGCCGGTCTGGTCGCTTCGCTGACGGACGATATGATCGCGGAGGCGCGGGCAGGTTGCCGCGATTTTGTCGCGCACGACAACTGGTCCACCTATGAAACGAGGTTGCTCGATTTGTATGACACACTGGCCCGGCAGATTGCGGCGGAAAGAACGCCCGCCGGCGCGGCACTGTCGCCCGCGCGCGCAGCGGTCTGAGCGCACGCATGTCGCTTCTCCGGTCCGACGGCTGCGCTGAATGAACTCGGGCAATTATTTTGCGCATCCGACCGCCGCGGTCGATGATGACGTCGAAATCGGCGAAGGCACGAAGATCTGGCACTTTGCCCATATCCTTTCCGGCAGTCGCATCGGTGCCCGATGCGTCATCGCGCAAAATGTGATGATCGGACCAAAGGTGCAGATAGGGAATGGCTGTAAAATCCAGAACAATGTCTCAATCTACGAAGGCGTGACGTTGGAGGATGACGTGTTCTGCGGCCCGAGCATGGTGTTCACCAATGTGCTGCTGCCGCGGGCCCATGTGAGCCGGCGTACCGAATTCCTGCCCACGCTGGTGCAGCGCGGCGCGAGCATTGGCGCGAACGCCACCATCGTCTGCGGCAACACGATCGGCAGTTACGCCATGATTGGAGCGGGTGCGGTGGTTACCCGCGATGTGCCGCCCCATGCGCTGATGGCGGGCAATCCGGCCCGCCGCACCGGCTGGGTCAGCCGCAGCGGGGAGCGGCTGGGAGAGGGTCTCACCTGCCCGCGCACCGGTGAGCGTTATCGTCTCGTTCACCAAGGCCTTGTTCTCGCGGCAGAAAAGCCTGAAGGGGCGGTTGGCAAAGGCGGACGATAGGCTCTAAGGTCTGCCGCGGCGCATCACAGGGCTCAAACGGTCCGGGGTGCTGCTCGCGTGTATATTGCGTCGCTCAGTGGGGGACCCATGAAATTCGGAGGGCAGGAGAATGCCGTCAGGGTGCGGACCCCGACGGAAGAGCCTTCCGGCCATGTCGAGCAATTGCGGACGAAATTCATGTCGGGGCAGGCCACGGTCGGCGTGGTCGGAATGGGCTATGTCGGCCAGCCACTTGCCATTACGGCGCATCAGCGGGGTTTCCGTGTTATCGGCTTCGATATCGATTCGGAACGCGTCAGTGCACTGAACCGGGGTCATTCCAGCATCCGCACCATTCCGGACGCAAAGATCGCCGCGATGCTGCTCGATCGCCGCTTCCGCGCCTCGGCCGATCTGAGCGAAATTGCCGAAGCCGATGTGGTCACCATCTGCGTGCCCACGCCTCTCAACAAATACCGCGAGCCCGATTTGAGTCATGTGCAGCGCACTGCCAAGGCCGTTGGCGATGTCTTGCGGCGCGGCCAGCTGGTGTGCCTCGAATCCACCACCTACCCCGGCTGTACCTTGGAAATCGTGAAACCCGCGATGGAAGCCAGCGGACTGAAGGTCGGCACCGATGTGTTCCTCGCCTATTCGCCGGAACGCGAGGATCCGGGCTCAAAATTCCGCACCTCGGAGATTCCCAAGGTGGTCGGCGCCGACGATCCGGCGAGCCGCACGCTGGCCGAAGCGTTCTACGGCCGTCTGGTAGAGCGGGTGGTACCGGTTGCGAGCAGTGCGACGGCGGAAGCCGTCAAGCTCAGCGAGAACATCTTCCGTTGCGTGAATATCGCACTGGTGAATGAGCTCAAGCACATCTACGCGCATATGGGTATCGACATCTGGGAAGTGATCGAGGCGGCCGCCACCAAGCCGTTCGGTTACATGCCCTTCTATCCTGGGCCAGGCCTCGGCGGGCACTGCGTGCCTATCGATCCCTTCTACCTCTCCTGGAAGGCGCGCGAACATGACGTCCAGGCGCGCTTCATCGAACTTGCCGGCGAAATCAACACCGCCGAGCCCTCGCAGGTCGTCGATGCGCTAGCCGCCGCCCTGTCCGAGCGCAAGCAGATGAGCCTCAACGGCAGTCGCATCCTGCTTGTTGGCGTCGCCTACAAACGCAATGTCGACGATCTGCGTGAAAGCCCGGCGCTCACCATTTTCAAGCAGCTGGAGAGCCGAGGCGCAGCGGTGGACTACTACGACCCATGGGTGCCGGCGATCCCGGAAACGCGAGAATTCCCCCACCTCGCCGGCCGCACTTCCGTGAACTGGAAGCCGGAGACCTTCGAGGGAGCCTTCGACGCCGCGCTGATCGTCACCGACCACGACGATGTCGACTACCGCCAACTCGCTGCTTCGCTCGATCTCATTGTCGACACCCGGAACGCGATGCGCGGCGTATCAGCCGCCCACATCGTCAAAGCCTAGGTCTGCAGCGAAGCGCTGGCCCAGCCCGCGTCTGGCAATCGCGGCGGGGTTCGGCAAAATGGCGCGCGAGGTAGCCGCCCGATGATTTTTCTCCTGCTTGCGACAACTGCCGCCACGGCCGGGCTATGCTTCTTCGCAAGGCCGATATCGGACCGGCTGCAGGTGTTCGATTATCCGCGCGGCGGCCGCAAGCAGCATGCGAAGCCGACGCCGCAGGTGGGCGGGCTCGCAATTCTGTTGCCGCTCGTTGCTTGCCTGGTGGCGCTGTGGGTCCTTCATCCGGCGGAGCCGCTTTATCTTGCACTGCTGCTCTGCGGAGCGGGCGTGGGCGTTGTTGGGATCATGGACGACCAGTCGCATTTGTCCGCAGC
>DASXGS010000222.1:0-9237 GCA_036488975.1 Rhizomicrobium sp.
GACGCACGGCCAGTTCAGCCGGCTCGCCACCTGCTCGATATGCGTGGATTTGCCGGTGCCGTGATACCCTTGGATCATCACCCGCCGGTTGAAGGCGAAGCCCGCGAGAATGGCGAGCGTCGTGTCGCGGTCGAAACGATAAGCCGCGTCGCGATCGGGCACATATTCCCCGCCGCGCGAGAAGGCGGGCACCTTCATCTTGGCATCGATGCCGAAGACTTCTTTCACATCGATCTTGATGTCGGGCACGGACGCGGCGTCGAGGCCCTGAGGCTGCATGTTCATCGCAATTGATCCGGCTAAACTCCAGGGCGGGGACCGCCGCATGGGCGAGGGCGCGTGCTTTGCGCCCTAGGTCAGCCCCGACGCGCGGAGCACGCCATAGGCTTTGATAACCTGCTTCAGACGCTCCTCAGCGCCCCGATCGCCGCCGTTTGCGTCGGGGTGAAACCGCTTTACGAGTTCCTTATACCGCGCCTTGATCTGCTGCAAGGTGGCGGACGCGTCAAGATTGAGCACGTCTAGCGCGCGTTCCTGCACACCTGTTATGCGCCGCTCCGGGGGGCGCGGTCGCGCAGTTTCGGCGGTGGTGCCGAACACGCCATAGCCGTCCTCGAATTCGTGGGGACCGGTGCCGTTGCGCGCCCGGGCGGTTCGCTTGCCGAGGGGCCAGGTCGGCCGATGTCCGATTATTGCAGCGTTTCGAAATGCCTCGATTTCGTCCTCGCCCATGCCGCGGAAATAGTCCCACGACTCATTGTGCGCTCGGGCATGCTCAAGGCAGAACCAGAGATGCTCGTTAAGGTCATCGCGCGATCGGGGTACCGGGTGACTGCCTTCCTTTAGGCAATCGGGTCGCGCGCAAGCGCGCGCCGAAGGTTTCGGCGCCGGGCGATCCGGTTTGATCCGGATATCCTTCTTGAATCGCGCGGCTCGCTCCATGTTCGGATTATGGGCGTCGACCCTGAAAAAACAAGAAAATGAAATGCTTGACATTGAATTTGCGGCGCGCGTGATAGCGCGCGCGCTGGCTCATTCCGACACGAGGCACGGAAGGCGACGGCCGCCCCTAGCAGGGCGCGGATGGCGTGAGAAAGCTGCCAAGAAACGAGTACCAACCGTTCACACCGGTCGACGGCTTTTGGCGATAGAACCATGAGGTAAACGTAAAATCCTGCACGTGGTAGGTGTAGCCGTTGGAAGGCATGTAGATTTGCGTCAGCGTGCCGCTCAGCGGATCGCCGACTTCGAGGTTGGCCTGACAGCCGGTCACCTGACCGATATTGCCCCAGCTCGGCGTGGGATTGTTGCCGGCGGGATCGTCCATCCACTCCGCAATCTCGTGGCTCATGGCCGAAATGTCGCTCACGCCGCTGAACTCCTGGGTGGCGTCGAACTCGACGCTCGAATAGGTATGGAAAGCGTTGGCGTACGCGGGATCGTTGAAAGCGCTGTGATAGCCCAAGATGCAGCAATTGCCGAACGAACCGTCGTAGAGAACTACATTGTAGAGCAGGAAGATCGGCAAGGTGTTCGGTGGGGCGATTGGTGGCGAGTGGGCCGCCAGCGCCGGGAACAACGTGGTCTGGATGTAGTTGTCCCACGTGCTGATGTCGATCAGCCCCAAATGGCCGCCGCAAGGTGTCGTGATCACGTCGCCGCCTGACACTGGGATCGCATATCCGCCATTCGGGGTGTAGGTAAGATTCACGTGGTAGTCGGGATTGATTCCGCTCGGGTTGGTCTGGCTGAAATAGTTGGCCCGCTGGAACAAGTCGACATATTGGCCGGTGCCGACATAGGTGCCCCCGGGATATCCCACGACGGGATTGAAGAGCGGCGATGCCTGCGTCAGAGTCCTCGCCGGGCCCGCTGGGGAGCAGGCGACATCCCTATGGGTCGGATCGAATACCGTGTTGCTCCACGACGTGAAGGTGAACACGATCGGAATGACCACCGCTTTGATGTTGGTTGTGGTCACCGTCTGGGTGACGAACGGATTGCGGCCGACCATGTCGTAAACATAGCGCACGCCGCCGGTGCTCACCGCGCGGGACCACAACGGCAAGGTGGCGCCACTCGCCGCTTGCGCGTGCGTGGCGAGCCGGTCGAAATGCCGCGCCGGAAGCACAGTGAAACGCCCGACCATGGGAGACTTCAGATTTTGCTGTGCGGTCGGTAGAACCAGCGTCGGCAGTTTGATATGGGCCGCCTGGACCGAAGCAGCAGGCAACAAAACGAGGCTGATCGCCAGCCAAAATGATCGGAGATTCAAGGACCCCTCCCTAACACCCGTAGTCGCAATATTGCCGATGTTTTAGACCGTTTGTCAAAGCACGAAAGGGGTCCCATGGGTGCGTCCGATATCATTGCGCAGAAGCTGACGGCGGCCTTCGCGCCGGTGGAACTTTCCGTCGAGGACGAGAGCGCGACGCACGCGGGCCACGTGGGCAGCCGCCCGGAAGGCGAAACGCACTTTCGTGTTCGGATCGTGTCAAATGCCTTCGAAGGCGTTAGTTCCGTCGAGCGTCATCGCCGCGTCTATGCCGTGCTGGCAGACCAACTGAAGACGCATGTCCACGCGCTCTCGCTCACCACGCTGACACCCGCAGAAGTCTGGAACGAGCACTAAACGGCCGCAGCGGCTTCCTTGCTTGGGGGGACGATCCGCAGCGCTGTAATCTGGTTGCGCTGACGGCGCAGGATCTCGAACTTGAATCCGTAGAATGCGAACCGCTGCCGCGCCTCGGGAATGGTTCGTGCTTCGTGGATCACAAGCCCCGCGATGGTCGTGGCTTCCTCATCCGGCAAATTCCAGTCGAGCTCACGATTCAGATCGCGGATCGGTACTCCGCCATCCACGATGTACGAGCCGTCGCTCTGCGGACGAATGCTCCGACGAATGATCGCCTCATGCTCGTCCGGAATGTCGCCGAATATCTCGTCGAAAATGTCCTCGCGCGTGATGAGGCCCTGCAAACCGCCATATTCATCCACCACCAGCGCGAAATGCGAGCGCCGCTCGCGAAAGGCCGCCAGCTGTTCTTCCAGCGTGGTCGTGTCCGGCACGAACCAGGCGGGGGTCATCAACGACAGGACGTCGAAACCGTCGAACGAGCCTCCGCGGCGTACATACTCGGCCAACGCGTCCTTGGTGTGAAGAATGCCAATGATGTTGTCTGTCGATTCACGCCACACCGGCACGCGGCTGTGGTTTGCGGCAAGCAGCTCGTTAAAGATATCTTGTTGCGGCAAGTCGGCCTCGATTGCCACCATATTTGTGCGGTGGATCATCACATCCGCCACCTTTAGTTCGGGCAGATCCAACACGCCGCTCAGCATGTCGCGGTGCTCGCGTTCGACACCGCCCTCGCGGTGATGCACTTCAACTGTGCCGCGAATTTCCTCATGCGGCTCGACCATCGAGTCCGTTTCCGTCTGGCGAATGCCAAGAGCGCCGAGCAATGCCCAGACAAACCGCTGCACGAAGCCGACAATTGGCGCGAGGAGGCCCACCGTAATCCGCAGCAGCCACGCCACATTCAATGCCCAGCGATCGGTGCGCGCGATAGCGAGCGTCTTCGGCAGCACTTCGGCAAACACCAATACGATCAGCGTGACCAGCACTGCCGTAATCGCGATCGCGCGCTCGCCGAACCGTGCAGCCAGCGCTTCGGTGGCCAGTGACGAAATCAGGATGTTGAGAAAAGTGTTGCCGAACAGGATGGCGCCGATCATGCGCTCTTTGTCGGCCACCAGGTGATTCACCTCACGGGCGGCGCGGGAACCCTCTTTCTCCAGTTGGTGCATGCGTGCGCGCGAGACCGCAGTGAGGGCCGTCTCGGAACCCGAGAAGAATCCGGAAATCGCGATCAGCAGGACAATGACAATGGCAAGGAGGAGGAGCGACATGGCAATTCCCTTAGAGCCGCAGTGGCGGCAGGCGACTATAACGCTTCCGCGGAAGGAATGAGCTATTCGGCCAGAACGGCCCTCACCGCGTCGGTCGGCACATCGCTGGACACGAATGCGCGACCGATGCCCCGCACCAGCACGAAAGTCAGCCTGCCGCCTGCCGCCTTCTTGTCCCGCTGCATGTATTCGAGCAGGTCCTCCGGTGCAGGTCGAGAGCCGGGAAGGTCGTCGATCGCAGCAGGAAGTCCCACCGTCTTGAGATGGGCGACGAGTCGTGCGGTGTCGTGCGACGGCGAGTGTCCGAGCCGCTCGGAAAGCCTGAACGCCAGCACCATCCCGATCGCGATGGCTTCGCCGTGCAGCAACGCGCCGGAATAGTTCGTTGCCGCTTCCAGCGCGTGGCCGAACGTGTGGCCAAGGTTAAGCAGCGCGCGCTCGCCCGATTCGCGCTCGTCGCGCGTAACGATCTCGGCCTTCATGCGGCAGCAGCGCGATACCATGTGCGCGAGCGCTTCTTCGTCGCCGCCAAGCGTATCCGCGCCTTTCGCTTCGAGCCACGCGAAGAAATCGGCATCGCCGAGCGCGCCGTATTTCGCCACCTCGGCATAGCCGGCCAATAGTTCGCGGCGGGGCAGCGTGGAGAGCACCGATGTATCCGCGAGCACGATCCTCGGCTGGTGAAATAGTCCGATAAGGTTCTTGCCTTCTGGCACGTCGACGGCGGTCTTTCCCCCGACGGACGAATCGACCTGCGCCAGCAACGTTGTCGGTACTTGGGCGAAAGCCACCCCGCGCTTGAGGATGCCCGCGGCAAAACCCACGAGGTCACCGACTACGCCGCCTCCCAGCGCCACAACAAGCCCGCCGCGTTCCACGCCGAGCCGCAGCAGTTCGCGGCAAAGCTTCTCCAGCCCTGCAAAACTCTTCGTCTCTTCGCCCGCGGGAAGCACAATCTCGCGCGCATCGACAGCGCGGCCGCGCAGGGATTCAAGAAGCGGCTGCAGGTGCAAGCGTGCGACGTTCTCATCCGTCACAACGGGAACGACACCGCGCGCAAACGGCTTCAGCAATTCCCCGGCTCGCGCGAGCGTCCCGGCACCGATGTGGATGTCATAGCTGCGCTCGGCCAGCGCGACGGGGACGATCTGGCTCATGAGAGCATGCCCCGCTCTTCCAGCGCTGCGATGATGCGCTCCACCGCCTTGCCGTGCGGCCCATCCTCACCGGCAACCGCAAGATCGGCTTCGGCGTAGCTGGCCTCGCGCTCGTGGAACAGCCGCGCAAGAATTTCCTGTGCGTCGCCATTGCGCAAAAGCGGCCGTGTGTCGCGCCGCTTCACCCTGCCCGCCAGCACCTCCAGTGGCACATTGATCCACACTGACAGGGCCGTCTCCTTTATCCGCGCGCGCGTCTCGTTATCCATGAAGGCGCCGCCGCCGGTCGCCAGCACATGCGGCGGGTCCTGAAGGAGCCGCGCAATCACCTTGCGCTCGCAATCGCGGAACGCGGTCTCGCCGTAGCGGTCGAAAATTTGGCTGATGGAGCAGCCCGCCGCCCGCTCGATCTCCGAATCGGCATCGCGGAACGGCACATCCAGCCGCCCGGCAAGCCTTCGCCCCAGCGCACTCTTGCCGGCGCCCATCATGCCGACCAGCGCTACCGTGCGGTTCAAGCGGCCCATCCCTGCCGATTACAGGGCAAATTGCCGCCTGCCAACCGGCTTCGCGGAAGGTTCGCCGGTCTGGTATGGGATCTCGTCCGCCGTAGCCTTTTGGCGCAGGCGGACCGGCTTGCGCCCAGCCCGGGCTTTCCGCCACAAGGGCGCATGGCACGGTCTATTGGATATGAAAGCGGCATGGGTTGGACGGGGCGGATTCTCATCGCCATCCTTGTGCTGGTGATTCTGGGAGCCATCGGACTTGGCGTCTACGCCGGCACGCTCAAACCGCCGCACCAAAGCTACAGCATCGTCATCCCGACCTCCCGCTTCCCGAGCTGATGTTGCCGCGCCGGGCGCGCGGCTGATCGAGAGCTTTCTCGATATGATGAGCGCCGAACGCGGTGCTTCCCAAAACACGCTCGCCGCCTACCGCCGCGACCTCGTGGATTTCGCCGGCGCACTCGCGCGGATGGGGCCCGGCCTGCGCTCTGCCTCTGGTGCCGAGGTGAAGCGCTATATCGCTTCGCTTTCGGGCATGGCGAGGGCGACGCAGGCGCGGCGGCTGTCGACGCTGCGCCAGTTCTTCGGGTTCCTCTACGCCGAGGGAATTCGCGCCGACGATCCCACGAGCACCATCGAAGCGCCGCGCCGGGAACGTCCGCTGCCGAAGGTGCTGTCGCGAAAGGACATTGAAGCTCTCATCGCTGCAGCGCGCGAGGGCGTTGCAGCCCCGAAAGGCAACAAGAATCGACAGGACGCCGACGCGCTCCGCCTCGTCTGCATTCTCGAACTCTTTTACGCATCTGGTATGCGGGTGTCGGAACTGGCCACCCTGCCGCTTGCGGCGGCAAACAATCGCGACGGATTCTTGCTGGTGAGAGGCAAGGGACAAAAGGAGCGTCTTGCGCCATTGAACACCGGTGCCCGCGCCGCGATCCGCGACTACCTGAAGTTGCGCGATACGTTCCTGCCGTCCGGCGCGAAAGCATCGAAATACCTATTCCCGTCGCGCAGCGCCGAAGGCCACCTTACCCGCCGCCGGCTGCATCAGATGTTGAAGGAGCTGGCGCTGAAAGCGAACATCGATCCGGACAAGCTCTCGCCGCATGTGCTGCGCCATGCCTTCGCGACGCATCTTGTGGAAGGCGGCGCAGATTTGCGCAGCGTGCAGACGATGCTCGGCCACGCCGACATCGCGACGACGCAAATCTACACTCATGTCGCGAGCGAGCGCCTGCGCGAAGTGGTGCGCGCGGCACACCCGTTGGCCAAACCGGATCGCCGGTCTCAGGCGGATACGGAGGACTCGTAGGCGCCTACCGCGCGGCCGAAGCGAATGAGCTTGTCGGGGTTGCGAACAATGTACAGTCCGGTGATCCGCTCACCGTCTGTCTCGATGGTCAGTACGGCCAGCAGTGCGCCATCGGTCTTCAGCACGAGCCCAGGCTCACCATTTATATCGAAAAACGTTATGTCGATAACTGCAGCAGCGTTAAGCTTCCGCGTGAGGCTCGTGACGAAGCGGCCGACCTTCTCTGCGCCACAGATCGGCCGCAGGGCCGCGGGCACGCGGCCGCCGCCATCCGAATAGGCAATGGCGTCGGGCGCCAGGAGCGCCGCCACCTCCCGCGGATCGGGCGAGGCGGAGGCCCGTGCGAACCGGAGCAGGAGATCGTGATGTGCCTTCCGCGATGCTGAAAAGCGTGGCCGATCGGCTTTCACACGCTCCCGCGCACGCGACACCAGCTGGCGGCACGCCGCTTCCGTTTTTCCCAGCACTGCTGCGATTTCCGCATAATCGGAGTCGAAGGCATCATGTAGAATGAACGCCGCGCGCTCCTCCGGCGCCAGCCGCTCCAGCACATGCAGGAGCGCCAGCGAAAGATCGGATGCCAGCTCCGCCTTTTCGGCGGGATTGTCGGCCGCAAAGGCGCGCATGTCGTCCGGCAGAATAGGCTCCGGGAGCCACGGACCGACATAGGTTTCGCGCCGTGCCCGCAACTTGCGCAACAAATCCAGTGCGAGGCGAACGGTAACGGTCGAGAGCCACGCCCGCGGATTGCAAACGTTGTCGGCATCAGCGGTTTGCCAGCGCAGCCAGGCCTCCTGCACCACGTCCTCGGCCGCGGCCATTTCGCCCAGCATGCGGTAAGCGAGGTTGAGCAGATGGGTGCGGTGCGCCTCGAAGGTGGCGAGCTCTGTCATGCCGCCTTCAGCGTCGGGCTCACGGCGACGTCGGCATTGCCGATGCGCACCTGCTGGCACACTTTCGCATGCCCCAGCGCCCGCTTCAGCACGGGGAAATTTCGCGCCGTCAACGTCCGGAGAGAGATGGCAAGCAGCGCGCGCTTGCCCCAATTCTTTTCGACTCTCTGACGCAATGCATCGAGTTCCGGCGAAGCATTCAGCAGCGCACGCCCATAATCGAACCCGAGTTGCGCATCGGCATCGGTCTGGTTGCCGGAGAGCAGCGCGGCAATGATCTCCCCGGGCATACCTGCTTCCACCGCCATATCCGAGGCGATCTGCACGCACGGCCCACAGTCTTCCACCAGCGCACCGGCAATCCCCGCGGCGCACCACGCCTGGAGAGGCGCGTCGCCCCGCCAGTTACCGCCTGCTGTTTGCATAATTGCAAACCGTACAAACCCGGCCACTGAAGCGTCGACCATTTCATGCATGTACGTCGCGTCGTACGTGTAGCGCCCCTCGAAGCCGCGCGTGTAGCGGTGCAGAAATCCTTTCAGCATCACACAACTCCCTGTTTGCGGGCGTTGACCAGCGCGAGCACAAAACCCATCACACCGATCAGAACAACACCCACGGCTTCAGAGATGGCGACATTGGCTTCGGATGGAAACCCGTGCGTGATCCAGCCCCACACATGCAGCCCGGCGTGCAGCAGCGGCCACGTGGCGCCGGACAGCGCCAGCGCCGCGCCGACGGCGGTTGCGCGCATCGCGACCACCATGCCCATCCCGCTCGCCAGATAGGCGAGCCCGATATCCGAGACGAAGTGGTGGTTGTTCGGTCCCGTCATGGTCACGCCGGGGATGGCCGCGTACCAGCCTTCCGGCGAGGCCAGCATCCAAAGCCCGTTTGCGGCGGCGAGTACACCAAGCAGGATAAGGATCGCCCGTACGGCCATTGGTCTGTCCTTCTCTGAACCAAAGACGTTGGAGACCACCATTTTGTGACAGCCGCCCTTCGGTTGACAGGGGCGGGGGCGGTAGACACTTTCCGCGCGACCCGTCTCGCACAAGGACCATGCACGTCTATCTGGATTTCGAGCGCCCCATTGCCGACCTCGAGGGCAAGATCGAGGAGTTGCGCCAGCTCGCGGCGCAGGATTCCTCCATGAACATCGAGGACGAGGTGAAGCGGCTGCAGGCGCGTGCCGACCAACTCCTGCGCGAGACCTACGCCAAGCTCACACCGTGGCAGAAGGCGCTGGTGGCGCGGCACCCCGCCCGGCCCCATTGCTCCGACTACGTGGCCGCCCTGATCGACGAATTCACGCCGTTGGCCGGCGACCGGCTATTCGGCGAAGATAAGGCGACCGTCACCGGCCTGGGCCGTTTCCGCGGCCAGCCGGTCGCCATCGTCGGGCAGGAGAAGGGCAGCGACACACAGGCCCGCGTGAAGCACAATTTCGGCATGGC
>DASXGS010000234.1:0-1754 GCA_036488975.1 Rhizomicrobium sp.
TGCCGATCAACGCCGCGTGACCACGCCGAAAGAGGCGATTGCTGCTGGCGCAGATATTATCGTGATCGGCCGGCCGATTACCGCCGCTGCCGACCCCGCCGCCGCCGCGCGGGCCATCGCCGAAGAGGTCGCGCAAAGCGCTGCCGCCTGATACATCCGGTCCATGATGGGTGTTCAGGTGAAAATCTGCGGGATCAACAGCCCGGAGGCGGCGGATGCCGCGGCTTCCGCGGGTGCGGACTACGCTGGCCTAGTGTTTTTCCCGCACTCGCCGCGGGTGGTGAGCCCGGAGCAAGCCGCCTCGCTGGCCGCACGGCTGCGCGGCCGCTGCCGCATCGTGGCCCTGACGGTGGACGCCACTGATCCGGAACTGGAGATAGTGGTAAGAGCCTGCCGCCCCGATTTCCTTCAGCTCCATGGGCGGGAGAGTCCGGAGCGCGTGGCCGTTATCCGCCATCGCTTCAATCTGCCGATGGTGAAGGCGATCGCCGTCGCCGTGGCGAACGATCTGGCACCGGTACTCGCCTATGAGCAGGTGGCCGACATACTGCTGTTCGATGCCAAGACTCCCGTCGGCGCGGAGCGCCCCGGTGGCCGGGGCACCGCGTTCGATTGGCAACTGCTCCGCGGGCGCAAGTTTTCGCGGCCGTGGCTTCTCGCTGGAGGCCTCAACGCAGAAAACGTCGCCCGCGCCGTCCGAGCCAGTGACGCGCCGGGCGTAGATTGCTCGTCTGGTGTGGAGACCGCGCCGGGCGTGAAAGATGCGGGTCTGATCCGTACCTTCATTGCGGCCGCCCGCGCGTCGCAATTTGCGGACGCGCAGGCATGAGCGCGTTGCCGCCGAACTCTTATCGTGCCGGCCCGGATGACCGTGGCCATTTCGGTGCCTATGGCGGCCGCTACGTGGCCGAAACCCTGATGCCGCTCGTGCTGGACCTCGAGCGGGCATACGAGGAAGCGAAGAACGATCCGGCCTTCCACGCCGAGCTGAACGGCCTTCTGAAGCACTATGTTGGACGGCCGAGTGCACTCTATTTCGCCGAACGGCTCACACAACATCTCGGCGGCGCCAGGATTTATCTGAAGCGCGAAGACCTCAATCACACTGGCGCGCACAAGATCAACAATTGTCTCGGGCAGATTTTGCTGGCGCGGCGCATGGGCAGAACGCGCATAATTGCCGAGACCGGCGCGGGCCAGCACGGCGTCGCTACCGCCACCGTTGCCGCGCGCTTCGGGCTACCCTGCGTCGTTTACATGGGCGCGGTCGACATCGAGCGCCAGAAGCCGAACGTCTTCCGCATGCATCTGTTGGGTGCCGAAGTGCGCAGCGTCACCTCCGGTTCGCGCACGCTCAAGGATGCCATGAACGAGGCGCTGCGCGACTGGGTCGCCAATGTGCACGACACGTTTTACATCATCGGCTCGGCGGCTGGCCCACACCCCTATCCTGAGTTGGTGCGCGACTTTCAATGCGTGATCGGCAATGAAACGCGCGCACAAATTGGCAGGGCGGAAGGTCGCTTGCCGGATCTGGTAGTGGCGTGCGTCGGCGGTGGCTCCAATGCCATCGGCCTTTTCCACCCGTTCCTCGACGATCGCGAGGTTGAGATCCACGGCATCGAAGCGGCCGGCGAAGGCGCCGAAACGGCGCATCACGCGGCAACGTTGTCGAAGGGCGTCCCCGGCGTGCTGCATGGCGCGCGCAGTTACCTCTTGCAGAACGGCGATGGGCAGGTGCTGGAAGCGCACTC
>DASXGS010000262.1:0-4836 GCA_036488975.1 Rhizomicrobium sp.
GGCGATCTTCTCAGCGCCGCGGTGAGCTTGTGCCGGCCGGCTTACGACGTCGCGCCGGACCACACCAACCGCATGCTCGCACTCTTGATCGACGGTTTGCGCTATGGTGCGCGCACTGCCAAGGCGGGTAAATGATGAGCGACCCGGACCGCTTCGCCGACCTGTTTCAACATTTCGGGCCTGTCACGGCGCGCCGGATGTTCGGCGGCGAAGGGTTGTTCGCCGGCGATGTGATGATCGGCATTGTCGGAGACGGTGACGAGATCTTCCTGAAGACAAACGAGACGACGCGGGCAGCATACCTCGACGAAAATGCCCGGCAGTTTGTCTTTCACATGCGCTCGAAGCCGGCCGAGGTTGCGCTGACCTCTTATTATTCCTTGCCGCCCCGGCTCTGTGACGATCCGGAAGAACTCGCGCGCTGGGCGAAGGAAGCCCACGAGGTGGCCTCGCAAACCGAAACGGCAAAGCGCAAGCAGCGCCAGCGCCTGCGTGAGACGACGGCGCGCCAGCCGGCAGGCCGCCGCACGCGCCGCTAGCTCACCACAGCCGAACGCGTTGGTCCGGCGGCAGGTAGTACTTGTCGCCGGCCTTGATATCGGGGAACGCGGCATACCAGCCATCATCGTTCCGAACCACGCCGTTGACCCGATAGCTTTCGGGGCTGTGCGGATTGGAGAGCAGTTGGGCCCGTTCGGCGCTTTCGCGGTCCTTCTGCCGCCAGCTTTGGCCGTAGGCGATGTAGAAGCGTTGGTCCCCGGTATAGCCATTCAATACCGGCGCCGCTTTGCCATGCAGCGCGATGTGATAGGCCTTGTACGCGATAACCAATCCGGCCAGGTCGGCGATGTTCTCGCCCAGTGTCAGTTTGCCGTTGATGTGGAGGCCAGGAAGGGCTTCGTAAGAATCGTACTGCCTGGCAAGCGCCGCGGTTCGCGAGTCGAAATTCTTGCGGTCGGCGGTCGTCCACCAATCGTGAAGCGAGCCTCGGGCGTCGTATTTCGAGCCCTGATCGTCGAAACCGTGGCTGATCTCGTGGCCGATGGTGGCGCCGATCTCGCCATAGTTCACGGCATCGTCTGCGTTGGGATCGAAGAAGGGCGGCTGGAGAATGCCGGCGGGAAACACGATCTCGTTCATTGTGGCGTCGTAATAGGCGTTGTTGGTCGGTGGCGTCATGCCCCATTCGGTACGATCGACTGGCAGGTCGATGCGCACGAGACGGCGATGCCAGTCGAACCGGCGCACATTTTCCATGTCGCGCACGAGATCGCCGCGTGCGATCTGGAGGGCGGAATAATCGCGCCAATGGTCGGGATAGCCGATCTTCAGCATATAGCGCTGAAGCTTGTCGAGTGCCTTGGCGCGGGTGGGCGGCGTCATCCAGCTCAACGTCTGGATGTCGGCGGTGTAAGCCTTGAGCAGATTGTGGACGAGCAGATCGGCCTTGGCTTTGGCGTCTGGCGGAAAGTATTTCGCGACGTAAAGTTTGCCGAGCGCTTCGCCCATTGCGCTGTCAAGCAGGTGCACACCGCGGGTCTGTCGGTCGAGTTGCGCGGTCTTTCCGTCGATGACCGTTCCGTAGAACGCGAAGTTCGCGTCGTCGACGGCTTTCGGCAGGACGTCCGCAAAGCTGCTCATGAGACGCACGGTGAGATAGTCGCGCCACACCGATACGGGCGTTTTGGCGAAGATCGCCGCTAGCTTTGGGAACGCAGATTTTTCCGCGACAACGATGACGCGTTCGCCATGCCGCACGCTCTCTGAAATTCCACCCGCGATCAGGGCCGCATCCCAGGGATATTGCGGCGCGAATGCCTTCAATTCCGAAACCTTCATGGGATTGTAGGTCTTCACCGCATCACGGCGATCGGCAGCGGCCCAAGAAACCACGGCCATGTCATGCTCGAGGCGGTACACTGCCGCGGCGCGCGAACCGTCGGGATCGTGCACGCCGGCGAAGGCAAGCATCCGGGCGATGTATTTCTTGTAGGCGGCCTGGGTGTCGGCGATCGCCCGGTCTGTTTTCAGGTAGTAGTCGCGGTCAGGCATGCCAAGGCCGGACTGGCCGAGATTCAGCGCGTAGGCATTCGGGTTCTTCTGATCGACACCAATATAGCCGCCGAACGGTCCGTCGAGACCGAGATCCGGTGTGCCAATCAATCGCGCGACGTCGTTGAGTGTCGTGGCGGCGGCGATGGACTTCAGCTCCGCCTCAATGGGCTTGATGCCCCTGGCGTCGATCGCGGCCTGATCTTCAAAGCCCCGGTACAGTTCGCGGAGCTTTGTCTCCTCGGCGCTCAGATTGGGCTTCTTCTCGAGCTCGGCCACAATATCCTTCAGCCGCTGCTCGTTCTGCTTGTTGAGCTCCAGATTGACGCCGGAGTAAGAACGGTCCGGGGGTATGACGCTCTTCTTGTACCAACTGCCGTTGGTATATAGGAAGAAGTCGTCGCCCGGTTTCACGCCTTTGTCGATGTCGGCGAGATAGACGCCCCACGGTGGGACCTGCGGTGCCGCTGCGAGCGTTGTGATCGCAAGTGCAATGGCGCCAAGCAAGGGGAGATGGCGTTTCATAATAGCCCCCGAAAACGAACGCCGCCGGATCGCTCCGGCGGCGCTTTCTTCTACCACAAGTGTACGCGCTGGTCCGGCGCGAGATAATATTTGTCACCAGGCTTCACATCGAAGGCGTCGTACCAGCCGTTCACGTTGCGCGTGGCGCCGATCACGCGGAATTTCGCCGGGCTGTGCGGATTGGACAGCACCTGCTGGCGCACGGCGGCATCGCGGTATTTCGAGCGCCAGATCTGGCCGAACGAGAGGAAGAATCGCTGGTCGCCGGTGTAGCCATCCAGCACCGGCGCGGGCTTGTCGTTGAGCGAGATGTGGTAGGCCTTGAGCGCGATGGTGACGCCGGAGAGATCGCCGATGTTCTCGCCCATGGTGAGCTGGCCGTTCACATGCAGGCCTGGCAGCGGTTCGTAGGAATTGAACTGCGCGCCCAGCGCCGAGGTGCGCTGCTCGAAGGCCTTGCGATCGGCATCCGTCCACCAGCTCTGCAGGATTCCGGCGCCGCTGTATTTGCTGCCCTGGTCGTCGAAGCCGTGACTGATCTCGTGGCCGATCACCGCGCCGATGCCGCCATAGTTCACCGCATCGTCCGCATTGGGATCGAAGAACGGCGGCTGCAGGATCGCGGCCGGGAAGAAGATCGAGTTGAACAGCGGCGTGTAGTACGCGTTGATGGTTGGCGGCGTCATGCCCCATTCGTTGCGGTCCACCGGCTGGTCGATGCGGTCGAGCCGGTAGTGCCATTCGAACAAATCGCTGCGTTCGATATTGCCGACGAGATCGCCGCGGTCGATCCTGAGGCCCGAATAGTCGCGCCACTTCTCGGGATAGCCGATGTGCGGCCGGAAGGCGTGAAGCTTGTCCAGCGCCTTCTGGCGCGTGGCATCGGTCATCCAGCTGATGGTGCGGATGTCGGAGTCGTAGGCTTTGAGCAGGTTGTCGACGAGCGCCTGTACCTTCGCCTTGGATTCCGGCGGGAAGTATTTGGCGACATACAGCTTGCCCAGCGGATGCCCGAGGCGCGCATCGATGAGATGCACGGCGCGGGTTTGGCGCGGCAGTTGCTGGTCTTCGCCGTTCAGCACCTTGCCGTAGAAATTGAAGTCCTCGTCGTCGATGTTTTTCGGCAGGAAGTCCGACATGTTGTGCAGGTAATGCAGCATGAGCCAGTCGCGCCACACCGCCACGGGCGCCTGCCGAAACACCTTCGCCATGGCGGGGAAGGCGGTGTTCTCGCGTACGATCACCACACGATCGCCTTGCGGACCCTTGGCGGGCAGACCTTGCGCCGCGAAAAAGGTGCGCCAGGGGAATCCCGGCGCGTACTTCGCGAGCTGCGCGATGGTCATCGGGTTGTAGGTCTTGTCCACGTCGCGGCGTTCGGCTTGGGGCCAGCTCGGTACGGCGATTTTTGCTTCGAGGTCGTAAACCGCTGCGGCACGCGCTTCTGCATTCTTCGCGCCGACAAGGTTGAGCATGGTGGCGAGGTATTTCTTGTATGCGTCACGCGTGGCCACGAGCTCTTTGCTCGGGCTCAGGTAGTAGTCGCGCGTCGGCATGCCGAGACCGTTCTGGGTGACCGTCACAACATAGACGTTCGAGTTCTTCTGGTTCGGGATGATGCCGTCGCCGAACAACGTATCGGTGTCGCGATCCGGTTCACCCATGGCCCGCGCCACGGCGTCATATGTTTTCAGAGAGGCGAGGTAGTCGAGGTCCTTGCGGGCAGGCGTCAGCCCACGGGCATCGATTTGTTTCTGATCCACGAAGGCATCGTAGAGGTCGCGGATCTTGCCTTCCTCGTCATTGAGGCTGGCGCGGGGCCGGGCCTCGAGCCCGTCCACGATCTCCTTCATGCGCTGCTCGCTGAGGATTTGCAGGTTCTGGAACGAGCCGGTGGCAGGGCGATCCGGGGGGATCACCGCGGTCTTTTGCCAGCTACCGTTGACGTAATCGTAGAAATCGTCCCCCGGCTTGACGCTCTTGTCCATGCTGGTGAGGTCGACGCCCCAGGTGCCGAACTCCGGCTTCGCGGTGTTCTGGGCAAAGGATGGCGCGGCGGCGAGCGCGAGAACGAGCGTGGCAGACGCGAAATATTTCATGGATTTCCTCAAGGCAAGAACAGGCGGGAATTCATGCGGTTTATATCGCAAGCCGAGGTGGGTGCGATCACGAAACGGTGTGCGGCCTAGCGGCCCTTGAACGCGGGCGGGCGCTTCTCGTGGAAGGCGTGCAGGCCTTCGCGGAAATCCTCGCTGCGGC
>DASXGS010000263.1:0-3825 GCA_036488975.1 Rhizomicrobium sp.
GGCGCGGCGGCGAGCGCGGTGTAGACGCCGCCCGCCGTGCCGAGCGCGATCACAAACCCGGCCATCACCTTCAGCATGGTGTGGCCCGCCAGCATGTTGGCGAAGAGACGCATCGAAAGACTCAGGGGGCGCGCGGAGAACGAGATGAACTCGAGCAGCACCATCGGCACCATGATGACAATTGGCGCCTTGATCACAAACAGCTTCAGAAAGCCGAGGCCGTGTTTCACAAATCCCGTCACGATGGCCGTGATGATGACGACCGCCGTCAGCATGAAGGTGATGACGAGCTGGCTGGTCACCGTGAAGGCGATGGGCAAGAGGCCGAAGCCGTTGCAGAACAGGATGAACATGAAGATCGTGAAGATCAGCGGGAAGAAAACGAATCCGGCCGGTCCAGCGGTCATGTCGATCATGCCGCCGACGAATTCGTAGGACAGTTCGGCGAGCGACTGTGTGCGCGTCGGAACCACCCGGCCTTTGGTCACTGCAAGGGTGAGGAACAGCGACAGCGAGATGACCACCACCAGCATCCACATCGCCTGGTTGGTGAAGTAAATCGGGTAATGGCCGATGCTGAACAGCGGATGCTGCGCCCACGACACCGGCTTCACTTCGAATTGCTCCATGGGATTAAGCGCCACGGATCAATGCTCCTTCTCTGCCTCTTCCGCGGCGCGCGCTGCAGCGCTGGTCCGCTCCGTTATGTCCTTGGAGGCGCGGTTGACATTGAGGATGCCAGCACCCGCCCCTGCGATGAACAAAACAATCGTCAGGATCGGCTTGGTCCCAAAAAGCCAATCCAGTCCCCAGCCGATCGCGGCCCCCACGATCACGGCCGATACAAGTTCCGTCGCGAACCGGATCGCGACCTCGCCGGAGGTTGGCGCCTGTGGCCGCTTCGGCCCGACGCCCGTCTCACGTTTCAGTGCATCGAGGCGATCGCCAAGCGCTTTCAGGTCATCCGGCTCATGGCTCATGGTGTGCCGGTCGGCCTTCCCGCGATTTTCCGCAACTTTGCTTGAAAAGCGGGCGGACCATAGGGGCGAGTCCCGCTCCCGTCAAGAACATGAACGTACTGGTAAGATATTGATTGTACTCGCTAAATCCTGCCGCGTCGAAATGCGCGCGCAAGATTGTGTCGCCCTTTTTTTGGGACTATTCCGCGGCGACGACCTGCTGAGCCTGGGAAAGGTTCACCGACACGAGTTGACTGACGCCGCGCTCGGCCATGGTGACGCCGAACAGCCGGTGCATGCGGCTCATCGTGAGCGCGTGGTGGGTGATGACGAGGAAGCGCGTGTCGGCCAGCCGAGTCATTTCGTCGAGCAGATTGCAGAAGCGCTCGACATTGGCGTCGTCCAGCGGCGCATCTACTTCGTCGAGCACACACACGGGCGCGGGGTTCACCAGGAACACCGCGAAAATTAAAGCCAGCGCGGTCAATGCCTGTTCGCCGCCGGAAAGCAGCGACAGATTCTGCAGCCGTTTGCCGGGCGGCCGCGCGTAAATTTCGAGCCCAGCTTGCAGCGGATCTTCGGATTCCGTGAAGGTGAGGTGCGCTTCGCCGCCTTCGAACAGCTTGGTGAAAAGCGTCCGGAAATTCTCGTTCACTTTCTCGAAAGAAGCGAACAGACGCTCGCGACCCTCACGATTGAGACTCTGGATGCCGCGGCGCAGACGCTGGATGGCGCCGTCTAGATCGGCCCGATCGGCAGTGAGCGTAGCAAGCCGCTGTTCGTGCTCGGCGGCTTCCTCCTCCGCCCGCAGGTTGACGCCGCCAAGCTGCTCGCGCTCGCGTTTGAGCTTCTCAACGCGGGCATCGGCATATTCGAGCGAGGGAAGTTCCTGGCCATCGCGGATTTCCGCAAGCTCTGACAACTGTTCGGGTGCGGTGTCGAGTTCCTCGCGCACGCGTGCGCGCAACTCTTCGATCCGTGCTGTGGCCGCCTCGGCAAGCGCTTGCGAGCGGGCGCGCGCCTCACGGGCCTCGGAGAGGGCCGCTTCGACAGCCTTCACGTCCTTGTCGGCAGCAACGAGTTCCGCCTCTGCGCCGGCGCGTGCATCGGCTGCTTCGTTGCGAGCGGCTTCCGCGATGGCGATCGTATCGAGCAGCGCATTGCGCTTACCGGCGATCTCGTGGGGACGGGCTTCGGCCAATGCCAGTTCCTCGCGCAGGCTTTGTCCGCGCCGCAGGTGCTCCGCCATCTGATCGGCGGCACTTTGCCTGCGTGCGTCCCAGCGCGCGCGTTCGCCCGCGATCAGCGCGATGCGTTGAGCCCGCGCCTGCGTTTCGCGACTGAGCGTTTCGACCTCCGAACGCGCCCTGCTATCGGAGGAGCGCGCTTCGGCCGCCTCGGCCCGCGCTGCTGCCACGGATTCCTGCAAAGCAAGGCCATCGCCGAGTTCTGCAAGAGTTTCCGCGGCATGCTGTTCAGATTCTCGCGCGGCATCACGTGTTTGGATGAGGCGGCGGATTTCGGCTTCCAGCGAGGCCAGCTGAGACGTCCGCTCGGCGGCGGCGCGCACGGCCGTTGAAGCTTCAGCCTGTGCCGCAACCAGCGCAACGCTCCTCGCCTGATAGTTTGTTTCGGCAGCGCGCGCCTGTTCGCGGGCTTCGGCGAGCGCCGTCTTGGCCTCAGCGTACAATTCAAAATGCGCCGCGCGCTTTTCCTTGGCCTGGGCGAGGTCGCTTTCCAGCGCTGCCAGGCGGTTGCGCTGGGCGAGGCGAATCGCGGCGATCGATGGCGCTTCGGCGGATGCCGTGTAGCCGTCCCACCGCCACAGATCGCCGCGTGGCGAAACCAACCGCTGGCCCGGTTTCAATTCCGGCTGCAGCGATGCGCCCTGGTCGTAGAACACCACGCCGGTCATCGACAGGCGGCGTGAAAGCGCCGGTGGCGCCTCAACGAAGAGATTGAGCGGTTGAACGGCGGCGGGCAGGGGTGCCGGTTCAACGAGTTCGCCGAGATCGCGCCAATGATGCGGCGCGGCTTCGTCGGCAGGCGCATCGATATCGTCGCCCAGTGCGGCAGCAAACGCGGCCTCGTAACCGGGCTGGACGGTGACGGCGTCAATCAACGGCGGCCAGAGGTCTTGTGACGGACGCAGCATCTGCGTGAGTGCCGCGGCTTCTGCGGAAAAGCCTTGCACCTCGCGCTCTGCCGTTTCGAGCGGTACGCGGGCCTCGGCCTCCTCGCGCTCGGCGCGCTCCAGCAGGCCGCGTGCATTCTCCAGCGAAACGCGTGCAGCATCGGAGTCCAGCATCGTCTGCACGACAAGCGCTTCGCAGGCCTTCACATCGTCGGCAGTGGCCGCATCGGTCAAAGCGGCTTCGTGCTTGGCCACAGCATCTGCAAGCTGTTGCTGCGTTGTCTGCGCGAGCGCCGAGGCAATTTCACGCGTCCGCTCATTTCCACTCTTCTGCGCGTGCCATTCGGCTAGCTCTGAGGTGAGCCTTTCCAGCGCACGCTCGCGTTCTGCCAACGACTCGGCCAGAGCGGATGCGCGCTCTTGGGCATCCGCCAGGTCGGCTTCAGCCCGCTGCGAAGCGGCGGCCAGATTGGCTGCCTCGGCTTCCAATGCCTGAGCCGCAGCTTGCGCATCGGCATCAAGCGTGCGTTCGCGCGCGAGATCCTGTTCGGTTTGCGCAAGCCGCTGCCGCAGGCGCTGAGCTTCTTCGCGCGCGCGGTTCTCCTCGGCATCCAGCGCTTCACGTTCGAGGACGAGACGGTGCAAAGCGGCCCCACGCTCTGCCTCTGTTTGACGGAGGGGCGGTAGTTTTGCTGCGGAATCCGCCTGCCGCGCTGAAGCGACGGCCGCGCG
>DASXGS010000283.1:0-7294 GCA_036488975.1 Rhizomicrobium sp.
CTGGCTGGACTATAACGGCTTCGCCGTCGTGACGAAGCCGCTCAAGGAGTTCACCGACAGCCAGGGTCGCCGTCGTGTGAAAGGCAACATGGATATCGAGTTGGCGATCGATGTGATGGAACTCTCCGACGCGGTGGACCATGTCGTCATCTTTTCCGGCGACGGCGATTTCCGCCGGCTCGTGGAAGCCGTGCAGAAAAAGGGCCGCCGCGCCAGCGTGGTCTCCACGATCCGTACTCAGCCGCCGATGGTCGCCGACGAACTCCGACGTCAAGCCGACAATTTCATCGAGCTTGAGGACCTTAAGCCGATGATCATGCGCGAAGGCGGCCCCCGCTCGGCGAGCCAGCAGCATCCGGCCCCGACCCAGTACGCAACGCAGTAGTTGGCGAAGTTCGATTGCTTGGCACCAGACGCGCCGATCTCGACGTAGGGTGCGAACGCCATGCGTTCGGCCTAGAGTACCTGACCGTCGGTGAAGCGGCGGGGATCGAAGGCGCGGACGGAATCCGGAACCGTGTGGTCCAGCAGAATTGTCCTCATCGTTTCGGCGATGGCCGGCGCGAAGAGAATGCCGTTGCGGAACTGCCCGCTGGCGATGAACAGACCGTCAAGCGCGGACGCCCCGATCAACGGCAGATCGTCGGGCGAACCGGGGCGCAAGCCGGCCCAGTGCTCCACAACATCCCACTGGCCCGCCGCGGGCAGTAAGGAGACGGCGCGATCGTACAGCCAGCGTGCAGCCTCATCGGTGGTGGCGCTATCGTAGCCTTCGCGCGCAACTGTGGCGCCAACCATCAAGCGGCCGTGGCGTGAAAGCATGTAGATGTCATCGCCCCAGATCATGTGCGAAGGCGGCGTTTCGCAGCCGGACTGCAGCGCGATCATTTCCCCTTTCACCGGGATGATTGGGGGCGCCGCTTCGGGGGGCAGGCCTTCGACGCGCGCGCTCCATGCACCCGCTGCCAGCACAAAAGCATCGGCGCCGTACAGATGGAATGGCGTACGCGCCGCCACGGCGCTGCCATTTTCGATTTCGAGGCGTACGACCGCTTCGTTGATTTGGAGCACGCCGCCGGCGCGACGGAAGGCGATAGCGAGCGCGGAGCCAAGCGCGCGATTGTCCACCTGCGCTTCGGTGGGATCGAGCAACGCTCCGTGAATATTGGGCGCAAGCAGAGGCTCCAGCTTGCGTGCTTCATTCCCTGGGAGAAATTGCAAGACATCAGATGTGCGGTCGCGGAGCCGCGCGGCTTCCACTTCGCTGCGCGCGACGATCATCGTGCCATCGCGCCGGAAGCCAATACTCACACCTGATGCATCTTCGATCTCGCGCGGGAAATCGGCCCACAGCGCCGCCGAGTATGCCGAGAGCTGGGCGGCCGGGCCTTCGCTTTCGCCCATTTCTGCCGTCGCCGCGATCATTCCAGCCGACGCCCAGGTAGCGCCCCTGCCGGCCTGCGCGCGTTCTATCACCGTCACACTCGCGCCCGCCTGCTGTAGCCGCCAGCCGATCGACAAGCCGGCAACGCCCGCTCCGATGATCACAATGTTCATAGACCGGGGTGGTTAGAGTTTCGATGCCGCATGGTCAAATAAGGTGACCGCCTGCGGTGCAGTTCCTATATTCGGCAGAGAGACAGGAGGATCGCGATGGAAAAGGCCACATTTGGCGCGGGATGTTTTTGGGGGGTGGAGCACTTCTTCCGCGAAGTGCCGGGCGTGAGCGCCGCGGTGAGCGGATATGCCGGCGGGAACGTGGACCATCCCACCTACAAACAGGTGTGCACCGATCGCACCGGGCATGCGGAAGTGGTGGAGGTGACGTTCGATCCCGCGAAAGTTTCGTATGCGACGTTGGTGGATCTGTTCTTCAAGATGCACGACCCAACGCAGATGAACCGGCAGGGGCCGGATATCGGCTCGCAGTACCGCAGCGTGATCTTCGCGCGTTCGCCGGAGCAGGAGCGCATCGCGAGGGAAGAGCTGGCGAAGGCGCAGGCGTCCGGGCGTTATCGGCGGCCGATTGCCACCAGCATCGAACCGGAGAAGCCGTTCTGGCCGGCAGAGGATTATCACCAGCGCTACTTCGAAAAGCATGGCGGCTCCTGCCATGTTTCGTACGCGGAGCTGGCGCAGCAATGACGTTCGCGAGGGGATTGGGAGCGCTGATGGCGATCGGGTTTACCGCAACTTCCGCATATGGACAGATCAGCCGTGGTGACCGGTATTCCGGCGCGCCGTGGGCGACGCGCTCGCCCGTGCTGGCGCAGCACGGCATGGTGGCGAGCGAGCAGCCGCTCGCCTCTGAAGCCGCTGTAGAGATTTTGAAAAGGGGCGGCAGCGCGGTGGACGCGGCGATTGCCGCCAACGCGATGATTGGGCTGATGCAGCCGGTGCTGAACGGCATCGGTGGCGACCTCTTCGCCATCGTGTACGACCCTAAGACGCACAAGCTGTATGGCTACAACGGTTCGGGGCGTTCGCCGAGCGGCCGCGATCTGGCCAAAATGACGGCCGAAGTGGAGGCTGCCTACAAGCGCGCCGGTCTCCCGGCCAAGCCGCATATTCCTTCCGTGGGTTCGCTGCCGATCACGGTGCCGGGCACTGTGGACGCGTGGTTCGCGCTGCACCAGAGATTCGGCCGACTCCCGATGGCAGAGGACCTCGCGCCGGCAGTGCACTTTGCCACCATAGGCTTTCCCGTGACGCAGCTGATTGCGACCTACTGGAAAGGCAACATGGCCGCGTTCGAGAAGAACAAGGGCCTGATCGAAGAGACAGACAATGCGCGACACACCTATCTCATTGCCGATGCACATGGCGGCCACCCGCCCGCGGAAGGCGAAATTTTCCGCAATCCCGATCTCGCGCACACGCTGACGCTGATCGCGCAGGGTGGCCGCGATGTGTTCTACAAAGGCGCCATCGCCCAGACCATCGACGCCTTTTTCAAACGCATCGGCGGCGACCTGCGCTATGAGGACTTTGCCGCCCATCACGGCGAATGGGTGGAGCCGCTCTCGGTGAACTACCGCGGCTACGACGTCTACGAGCTGCCGCCGAATGGTCAGGGCGCGGCGGTACTGCAGATGTTGCAGATTCTGAAAGCCTATGACCTGAAGAAGATGGGCGCAGGTTCAGCCGATGCGCTGACCGCGATGCTCGAAGCCAAGCGGCTCGCTTTCGAGGACCTCGCCAAGTGGTACGCCGATCCCGCGTTCGTGCATGTGCCCATGAAGGGACTGCTTTCCGATACCTATGCGGATGAACGCCGCAAGCTGATCCATCTCGACCATGCCAACCCGGATATCGGGCCCGGCGATCCGAAGCTGCATGATGGCGACACCATCTATCTCACAGCCGCCGACAAGGACGGCATGATGGTGTCGCTGATCCAGTCCAACTATCGCGGCATGGGCTCGGGCGTTGTGCCCGATCATCTCGGCTTCATGTTCCAAGATCGCGGCGAGCTGTATTCGCTCGATCCGAAAGCGGCCAACGTGTACGCGCCGGGCAAGCGGCCGTTCCACACCATCATCCCCGCCTTCGTCATGAAGGATGGAAAGCCGTTCATGAGCTTCGGATTGATGGGCGGCGATATGCAGCCGCAAGGCCATGTGCAGATCATCACGGACATCATCGATTTCGGGATGAATGTGCAGGAGGCCGGCGATGCCGCCCGCTGGCGCCATGTCGGCAACGCAGAAGTCACGGGCGAGCCATCACAAGGCATCGGGCAGGTGGAGATGGAATCCGGTTTTGATCCCGCGGTAAAGGCGGAGCTGGGGAAGCGCGGTTATAAGGTCGCCCCCGGCAGCGGCAATTTCGGCGGCTATCAGGCGATCATGCGCGCCCCGAACGGCGTCTATTGGGGCGCCTCCGAGATGCGGAAGGATGGCGAGGTGGTGGGATATTGATCCCCCCGCACTTGTATGCCGCTCAATCCTCCTCTCTGGAAAGCACAGGTCCTGCTGCGAAAGAATGAGGCGGCGGACGTGGCCGCGGCGTTCGAGCTGACCGGGCCGCAGGCGGTGCTGATTGCCGAGGAGCCCTTCGCCGATCAGGCGACCGTCGAGGCGCTCTACGCGCGGATGCCGGATGGCGGTCTGCTGTCGCGGCTGGCCGGGCGCGATGTGTATGTCGCGCTGTTGCCCGATACCGACTGGATAAAGCTTTCACAGCAAGGCCTGTCGCCGGTGCGCGCCGGGCGCTTCTTCGTCTACGGCGCGCACGATGAAGGCGAGGTGCCGAAAGGCGTCATCCCCATCCGCATCGAAGCCGGGCTCGCGTTCGGCACCGGCCATCACGAAACGACGGCGCTGTGTCTTGCAGCGCTGAGCGATCTCGCCAAACGGCGGCGCTACGCCAATGTGCTCGACCTCGGCTGCGGCACCGGCTTGCTTGCGGTCGGCGCCGCGAAATTGTGGCGGCGACGGGTGATCGCTTCCGACATTGATCCGGTCGCCATCGAGGTCACTCGCGACAACGCCTTGGCGAACGGCGAAAGCAATCTGGTGCATGCGGTGGTGGCGGATGGACTGGCGAGCCCTGGCGTGGCCTCCCGCGCGCCGTACGATCTGATCCTTGCCAACATTCTCGCCGAGCCGCTGACGCGCCTTGCACCCAGCATCGCGAAATCGCTGGCGCGCGGCGGAACGCTGGTGCTCTCCGGCCTGCTGCGCTGGCAGGAGAATCTGGTCTTGAGTTTCTACCGCTCGCAAACACTTGTTTTGCGGCATATCCGCCGCGACGGCTCGTGGTCCGCGCTCGTGCTTGAGAGGCCGCGGCGCGCGCGATAGGTTCGCGGGCTCCTCAAATTCAGGTCCCCCTTAACATGGACAAGCCCTATCAGGTTTTCGAAGACCTTTCCGATGCCGCTACCGTGGCACCGCGGCTGGCCGCCTTGCGCGCGGAACTCGCGCGGCGCGGGCTGGACGGCTTCGTCGTTCCGCATTCCGACGAATATCAGAGCGAATACTTGCCGGCCTGCAACGAGCGGCTGGCGTGGCTCACCTCGTTTACCGGCTCTGCCGGAGCGGCCGTGGTGCTGAAGGACAAAGCTGCCATCTTCGTCGACGGCCGCTACACCTTGCAGGTGCGCCAGCAGACCGACACCAAGCTGTTCGAGCCGCGCGATCTCACGACCGAAGGTCCGAACGCCTGGCTGGAAGCGAATGCGCCGAAGGGCGCGCGCATCGGTTACGATCCGTGGGTGTTTTCGGCCGCAAGCGCCGAGGCGCTGCGCCAAGCGGTGGAAAGAGCCGGTGCCGTGCTGGTGCCGACGGACGGCAATCCAATCGACGCGGTGTGGCTGGACCGCCCCGCTCCGCCCGCCGACAAAGCCAGGCCGCACGCCAATAACGTTGCCGGCGAAAGTGCCGAGTCCAAGCGCACCCGCATCGCCGAAGAGGTGAAGAAACAGGGCGCCGACGCGGCGGTTGTCTCGCTGTCGGATTCGATCTGCTGGCTCCTGAACGTTCGCGGCGGCGACACGCCACACACACCGTTTGTGCTCTCCTACGCGATCCTGAATGCCGATGGCTCGGTGGACTGGTTTGTTGATGAACGGAAGACCTCACCGGAACTGAACCAGCATCTCGGCAATGCGGTGCGCGTGCGGGATCCGAAAGAATTCGTCTCCGCGCTCGATGCGCTGGGCGGAAAGACCGTGATCGCCGATCCAACCTGGACGGCGGCCGCCGCGTTCGATCGGCTGGAAAAGGCGGGCGCGAAGATCAAGCGGTTGCCGGACCCATGCCAATTGCCCAAGGCGTGCAAGAACGCGGTGGAAATCGAAGGCGCGCGGCAAGCCCACATTCGCGACGGTGCCGCGCTCACACGCTTCCTCGCGTGGATGGCACGGGAGGCGCCAAACGGCCATTTGACCGAAATTCAGGCGGCGGAAGCGCTGGAAGGCTATCGCCGCCAGAACGGAGCGCTCACCGACCTTTCCTTCGATTCCATTTCCGGCGCTGCCCCGCACGCAGCGCTGCCCCACTACCGGGTGACGAAATCGAGCAATCGCAAGATCAACCGCGACGAAATCTACCTGATCGATTCCGGCGGCCAGTACCCGGACGGCACGACCGATGTGACACGCACCATGATCGTGGGCGAACCAACGGCGGAGATGAAGGACCGCTTCACGCGCGTGCTGAAGGGCCACATCGCGCTGGCGATGGTGAGATTCCCCGAAGGTACCACCGGCGCGGCGCTCGACGCGTTTGCGCGCAAGCCGCTGTGGGACGCCGGCCTAGATTACGATCACGGGACGGGTCACGGCGTAGGCTCGTACCTTTCGGTGCACGAAGGGCCGCAGAACATTTCCAAGAGGCCAATCCTGCAGCCGCTGAAGCCGGGCATGATCTGCTCCAACGAACCCGGCTACTACAAGGAAGGCGAATACGGCATCCGCATCGAGAACCTGATTGTGGTGACAGAGCCGAAGCCCGTGCCGGGCGGCGACCGGCCGATGATGGAGTTCGAAACCATCACGCTTGCGCCCATCGACCTGAATCTGGTGGAGGTGAAACTGCTGACCGACGAAGAGCGCGTGTGGCTGAACCAGTATCATATCCGCGTGCGAGCCGTGATCTCACCGCAGGTGGACGCCGAAACGCGCGGTTGGCTCGACCATGTAACGAGAGCAATCTGAGATGAAACGCGATCACACCGCAGCGCCGGGGCAGATACACCGCTTTCGCATCGAAAGCAGCGTGCTGAAGAGCAACATGCTGGGCGATCCGATTGAGCGCATCGTCGATGTCTATGTACCGGCAGGCCATGATGGGCGCGGGCTGCCGCTGCTGGTCGACCTCGTGGGCTTCACCGCCGGCGGGCCGGCTCACGCCAACTGGAAGAACTTTGGCGAGAATGTTCCCGAACGGCTTGACCGGCTGATCGGCACCGGCGCGATGCCGCCCTGCGTCGTCGCCCTGCCCGACTGCTTCACCAAACTCGGCGGTAACCAATACATCAACAGCGCCTCCATCGGCCGTTGGGACGATTTCCTGCTGAGCGAATGCGTGCCCTTTGTGGAGCAGAAATTCGGCTGCGGCGGCGCGGGCAAGCGCGGCTGTTTCGGCAAGAGCTCCGGCGGCTATGGCTCCATCGCGCACGCCCTGCTCCATCCGGACTTCTGGGCTGGTGCCGCCTCGCATTCCGGCGACATGGGGTTCGAGTGGAGCTACCTTCCCGATTTCCCCCGTGTGCTGCGGGCGCTCGCCAAGCACGGCAATTCGATCGAGAAGTGGATCGAGGCGTTCTATGCCGCGCCGAAAACCAAGGACGG
>DASXGS010000308.1:0-1890 GCA_036488975.1 Rhizomicrobium sp.
TCAACGCTTCCAGCGGCGCATCGAACGCGGCCACTTCTACCAGTCTTTCGCCGCGGTAGGCATCGCTCAAAGCGCGATACAGATCGAACACCGCGGGTTTTCCCGGCAAGGCCCAAAGCTGCAGCGGCACCTCCACAATCATGCCGCGATAGAAGCGGCCAACGCTCGGCGCGAACACCGGCGGATGCGCAAGGCCCGCATGCTTCTGCATTTCCGGCACGTGCTTATGGGCTAGTGTAAGGCCGTAGGTGCGCACCACCGTTTCGACATAGCGCGGCGAGGCGTCGTTCTCGAACTCCTCGATCATCGCCTTGCCGCCGCCCGAATAGCCTGAGATGGCATTCACGGTGAGGGGAAAATCGGCAGGGATCACCCCCGCGCGCACCAGCGGCCGCACCAGCGCGAGAAAGCCCGTGGAATAGCAGCCCGGATTGCTGACGCGCTTTGCGCGCGCGATGCGCTCGCGCTGGCCCGGCTCCAACTCCGGGAATCCGAACACCCAATCCTGCACAACCCGGTGCGCGGTCGATGCATCGATGATGCGCACGGCCGGATTTTCCACCATGGCTGCGGCCTCGCGCGCCGCCGCATCCGGCAGGCAGAGGATTACGAGGTCGGCCTCGTTCAGCGCCTCGCGCCGGGCGCGCGAACTCTTGCGGTCCGCTTCGGAAAGTCGGATGAGCGAAAGGTCGGCGCGGTCGGCCAGCCGCTCGCGGATTTCGAGCCCCGTCGTGCCTGCCGCCCCATCGATGAAAATGCGCGCCGCCATGCCGCCTTTGTCCGGAAATCCCGCCTCACAGAATTGACAGGTTTCGCGCCTGGTTCTTAGCTGATCCCGGTGGGCGTGCCGAGTCGACGGCCGCGCAGGCGAAGAGACATCCCGGGGAGACGATCATGGATTTCAACAAGCTGTGGCAGAATTTCATGGACACGGTCCAGAACCACTACATGGATTTCGCGGGCCGCGTCGGGCGCGCGCAGTTCTGGTACTTCATCCTGGTGTGCGTGGCGATTTCCCTCGTCGCCGCCATCATCGATAGTATCGTGGGTGTGCGGCTCGTTGGCGCGATCGTCGGCCTGGCCCTCTTGCTTCCCACTGCCGGCATGGCCGCGCGCCGCGTTCAGGACACCGGCCGCAGCGGCCAGATCGTCTGGATCTGGGTCATCATCGCGGCCATCTACTGGGTGATCGCGCTGCTCGCCGCCCTGAGCGGCCCGTTGGGTGCGCTCGCCTTCCTCTATTTCTTCTTCACGATAGGCTGGCTGATCACGCTTGCGTATGTCGTGATTACCATCGCGATCATCTATTTCTGCGCCCAGCCGGGGCAGCCGGAGTCCAACCAGTTCGGCCCTCCGCCGCCGGTGTTCAACCCGGGCGCGGCCGTGGCCTGACACAAGGCTCTCATTAAAAAAAGGGCGCCATTGCGGCGCCCTTTTTTCATCTGCAGAAACGGCGTGCGCTCAGGCCGGGATTTTCACCTTCTTCTTGGCCGCCTCGAATTGGCGGTTCATTGCCGTCCGCTCTTCATCCGAGAAGTGGTCCTTCACATCTGACCAGATATTGCTTTCCTCTTCGCGGATGTGATGGTTGATGAGCTCGCGCAGTACTTTGGCGGCCGCGGCAAACTCAATCGATGCCGGGCTCGCCTTTCCCAATGTGGCCAGCATTCGGTCGGCGAGGCCGTGCTCAAGATAACCCTCCTCCCCGTCCTGCCGTGCGTCCTTGTCCTTCAGGGCGCGAAGGGCGTCGTACACCACCTTCTCTTCGGCTCGGCTGTGCGGCACCAGCGCGCTCTTGATCTGCTTGAGCAGCGACCGGCGCTCGGCCGCGCTGTCGCTGTCCACCAGCCGATCGAGCAGCAGCTGAACCTCGCGATGCTCCTTCTTCAG
>DASXGS010000316.1:0-2787 GCA_036488975.1 Rhizomicrobium sp.
CCGTCCTTCTCGCCCACATACCGCTTGGCAATTTCCTCCAGCTCCGGCCCGGCACCACCCCCGAATCCGCCGGAGGAAATGTTCTGCCGCTCGTATTGCAGCAGGCGCTTGGCGATGTCCCAGCCGCCGTTCAGTTTTCCGACGAGATTCTTCTTCGGCACCTTCACATCGGTGAAGAAGGTTTCGCAGAAGGGAGAACCACCCGAGATCAGCTTGATTGGCCGCGCTTCCACGCCCGGCGATTGCATGTCGAACAGGATGAACGAAATGCCCTCATGCTTCTTCGTGGTGTCGGTGCGCACGAGGCAGAAGATCCAATCCGCCTGATCGGCATAGCTGGTCCAGATCTTCTGCCCGTTGATCAGGAAGTGATCGCCCTTGTCTTCGCAGCGTGTGCGCAGGCTTGCGAGGTCGCTGCCGGCGCCCGGCTCGGAGTAGCCTTGGCACCAGCGGATTTCGCCGCGCGCGATCTTTGGCAAGTGCTCGCGCTTTTGCTCCTCGTTGCCGTATTCCAGCAGCACCGGTCCCAGCATCCACAGCCCAAACGAGAACAGCGGCGGCCGCGCCCTGATGCGCGCCATCTCCTGCGCCAGCACTCGGGCTTCCTCGGAAGACAGTCCGCCGCCGCCGTATTCCGTACACCACGTCGGGGCGGTCCAGCCGCGCTCTGCCATCCGGTCGAGCCAGGCTTTCGCGTCGCGGTTCTTGTAAGTCGCGCGTCGGCCGCCCCAGACCACTTCGCCGCCGTCTTCGGCTGCGTTCGGCGCATTGCCACGCATGGAAGGCGGGCAGTTCGCTTCCAGCCAGCCGCGCGTTTCGGATCGGAAGGATTCAAGATCGCTCATGTCGCAATCTCAGCACCATTGGCGCAGGCTTGCCAAGGGCGGCGCGGCGCTCCCAACATCAGCCGATGTTTGGGCCGCCATCTGGTGGCCGCATCGAGGACGCGCGGTTCTTTTCCAAGCGGAGAGCACTTTTGGTGCCTGTGGGGCGTTTGCTGGTATGATGTCGGATTTGGCCACGGACAACCAAGACGCAAACAAAGGCGCCTGCGTTTGCCTCCTGAACGGCGCGGCGCGATCGAATGCCGCGGAAGGGCATCGAGATCAGCTGACGAAGATTTTCGCCGCCCAGGGAAGTGACACGCGAATCATCACGCCCACACGCGGCGATATCGAAGCGGCAATACGGCGTGCCTTGGACAGCGGCTGCAGAAGGATCATTGCCGCCGGCGGCGATGGTACCGTCCATGCGGTTGCCAATGCGCTTGTTGGGACGACAGCGGCGCTTGCAGTTCTGCCCCTCGGCACGCTGAATCATTTCGCACTCGATCTCGGCATTCCCCTCGAACTCGAAGCTGCCGTGCACGTAGCGCTCACCGGGAACGTTCGCAATGTGGATGTCGGTGAAGTGAATGGACGCGTGTTCGTCAATAACTCCAGCATCGGACTTTACCCGCGCATCGTGCGCGAGCGTGAAGCGCTGCAACGCCAGGGCGAAAGCAAGCTGCGTGCTTTGGCCCGCGCTACGGTTGGTGTGTTCAGACGCTCGAAAGCCCTGCGCCTGCACATGCGGTACAGCGGAAAGAGCCTCCAAACTCTTAGCGATTTCGTATTTATCGGGAACAACGAGTATCAGTTTTCCGCGGGGCGGGTCACCGGCCGGCCCAGGCTCGACGGCGGCGCCTTGTCGGTGTGGCAAGTACCGCACGCCGGGCGGTTACGCGCTGTCGCCGCTGCCGTGGCGGCATTGCTCGGCATGCAGCCAAAATCGCCCCTTGCCTTCAGCACCGATGAGTTGGTCCTCGAACCTCGCGCAAAGCGTCTCCTTGTCGCAATGGATGGCGAGGCAATGGAGATGGAAGCGCCACTTACCTATTGCGTCCGGCCGGGCGCCCTTCGCGTGATCGTGCCGTCGGAGACATCCGGCTAAAGCGCATGCGCACCGTCGCCCACATTTCCGATCTGCATTTCGGACGCACCGATCCTGAGGTGCTCAAGGGTTTGCATCAAGCACTCTGTGGTGCGGAGCCGGATGTCCTGATAGTATCCGGAGATCTCACACAACGCGCGCGTGCGCACGAATTCGAAGCCGCGGCGCGATTTCTGGATTCACTCCCGCAGCCGCAGGTGGTGGTGCCCGGGAATCACGATGTGCCGCTTTATAACGTGGCCGCGCGTTGGCTGTGGCCGCTCGCCAGCTACCGCCGCTACATAGGCGATATAGACCGTGCGCGCTACGCAGACGACGAGATTGCCGTGCTGGGCCTCAACACGGCGCGCGCTCTCACGTTCAAGAATGGCCGCGTGAATCGGCAGCAGGTGGCGCGCGCGTGCGCCTGGTTCGGGGAGCTTGCGGCTTCCCCTGTTCGCATGGTGGTCACGCATCATCCCTTCGCCCTACCCGCGAGCGAAACCCGCCACAAGGCGATTGGACGTGCCAAAATGGCGCTCTCCGCCTTCGCGGCCTGCAAGGTGGACATTGTCTTGTCCGGGCATTTGCACGCGACCCAAGCAGTGACCGGTGACACGCTGTACGTCGGCCCGCACGCGGCGCTGCTCGTGCAGGCGGGGACCGCCACATCCTCCCGGCGCCGTCATGAGGCAAATGCTTTCAATTTGCTGCGGATTTCGGGCGACGGTGTCGCGATCGAACACCACGCCTGGTCGAGGGGCTTTTCCCTGCTGGCTGCCGAGCATTTCAGGCGCGGACCAGACGGGTGGTTCAAGGCATAACCGGGAACGAAACCTGCAGAACGGCGTTTGATCTGTCACGGTAGAGGGTGTG
>DASXGS010000354.1:0-7879 GCA_036488975.1 Rhizomicrobium sp.
GGTCAGGGGCTGCCGCGCAGCGTGGCGCTGGCCGTTTTCGACATGGTCACGGCCGCGAACATGAGCTTCGGCCTCTGTCCGATGCTCAGCGAAGCCGCCATCCATCTGCTCACCGCGCATGGCACGCCGCGGCAGCAGCAAATCTATCTGCCGAAGCTCGTGTCCGGCGAGTGGACCGGCACGATGAACCTTACGGAGGCGCAATCCGGTTCCGATCTCGCGCTCATCCGCACCCGCGCCGAACCGCACAGTGACAAGTTCCGTATCACTGGTCAGAAGATTTTCATTACCTGGGGCGATCACGACTGCGCAGACAATATCGTGCACCTCGTGCTGGCGCGATTGCCGGATGCGCCGGAAGGCACCAAGGGCATTTCGTTGTTCCTGGTGCCGAAGCGATTGCCGGATGCGAACGGCAATCCTGGTGTTGCGAATTCGCTGAAGCCACTCTCCATCGAGCACAAGCTCGGCATCCATGCTTCGCCCACGTGCGTCATGGGCTACGAAGGCGCGGAAGGCGAGCTGGTTGGTGCGCCGCATCAGGGCCTTGCGCTGATGTTCACCATGATGAATGCGGCGCGGCTGAATGTCGGAGTGCAAGGTGTCGGCATTTCCGAACGCGCATACCAGCAGGCGCGTGACTACGCACTCGAGCGCCGCCAAGGCCGCTCCGTGTGGAGCGACGATGTTCCCGCGCGCCTCATCGATCTGCCGGATGTCCGCCGCATGCTGCTGCTGATGAAGGCGAAGACGGAAGCCGCGCGCGCCATCTGTTTCGCCACCGCCATTGCCGCCGATCGCGCAGAACGCACCTCAGCCGACGAACGCGAAACCGCCAAGCTGCGCGAAGAGCTGCTCGTGCCGATCGCCAAAGCATGGTCCACCGATGTTGGCGTGGAGGTTGCCTCGCTCGGCATTCAGGTGCATGGCGGCGCCGGCTTCATCGAGGAAACCGGCGCGGCGCAATATTATCGCGATGCACGCATCGCCCCGATCTACGAAGGCACCAATGGCATTCAGGCGATCGACCTTGCAGGACGCAAGCTTTCAATGGTTGGCGGTCGTGCAGCGCGTGCGCTGCTGATCGAAATGCGCGCAAGCGTGCGGGATCTCGATCCCGCTGCTTCCGATGTGCTGGCCCCTGCAATTGCCGCGGCGGAAAGCGCCACCGACTGGCTCGTTCTCAACAAGGGTTCCGCCGACGCGCTCGCCGGCGCCACCCCTTATCTGAAGCTGCTCGGCGATGTCATTGGCGGCTGGATGCTCGTGAAAGCGGCGGCGATCGCCGCGCGCTACGGCGATCAGGAATATGCCCGCGGCAAGCTGGCGCTCGCACGCATCTACGCAAGCCAGGTGCTGACGGGTGCGCCGGGTCTTGCGGACTCCGTCCGGGCCGGCGCATCCGAACTCGAAGCGGGCGCAGCCGCGCTGGCGCAATAATAAGAATGACCGACATTGCACATCTGAAAACGTGGATCGGCCGCACCGAAGAAATATCCGATGTGGCCGCGCCGGCGCCGCTCGCCGGTCTCGCAGCGCTGCTCGATCACGACGAGCCGCCGTGGGAACAGAACGCGCTGCCGCCGCTGGCGCACTGGCTCTATTTCCTGCCGCGGGCGCGCCAGTCCGAAATAGACCTCGACGGTCATCCCAAGCGCGGCGGTTTTCTGCCGCCCGTCCCGCTGCCGCGGCGTATGTGGGCGGGCAGCCGCATTGAATTTCTCGCGCCCATTCCGGTTGGCGCGACGATGCTGCGCCGCTCCTCGATCGCATCGGTTGAGGGAAAGAGCGGCACCAGCGGCGATATGGTGTTCGTGACCGTGCGCCACGAAATCTCGTTCGAAGGAACGGCGGCCCTCATCGAAGAACAGGACGTCGTGTATCGCGAGCCGCCGAAGGCCGATGCAGCCGGCGGCACACCGCGCGCGGCAAAGGAGCCGCCGCCCCAATCGGAATGGACGCGCACGGTCACGCCCGATCCGGTGCAGCTGTTCCGGTACTCGGCGCTGACCTTCAACGGCCACCGCATCCACTACGACCGCGACTACTGCCGCGATGTAGAAGGCTATCCCGGCCTCGTGGTGCACGGGCCCTATTCCGCTACGCTTCTCGTGGATCACTTTCTGCGCCGCCACCCGCGGGCGCGCATTGGCCGCCTGCAGTTTCGTGCCCGCGCGCCGCTGTTCGACATAGCGCCATTCGAACTGTGCGGCAGACTGCAGGAAGGCGGCGCACGCCTGTGGACGCGTGGACCTTCCGGCGAAACGGCAATGGGACTCACGCTGACACAGGCCTAGGGAACGGCTGTTCAGCTCGCCGGTGGCCGGAGAATGCGGACTTCCAGCGGATCGAGTTTTGGGCTGATGTGCTGGATCGAGCGCCACACCAGCCCGCTCTGCGGCGCGATCCAGTAGCTGTTGGTGAATGTCCAATCCAGCTTGTCACTGCGGCAGTCTTCGTCCACGCGCACGGTCGCCACGGTGCTGCCCAACACCTTGATGGCCTCCGGTCCGCGTACGTTCGAGTGGCAGGCGATCGGTACGGAAAAGATGTGCTGATCGGGCAAGTCCGCTTCCCACGCGGTGTCGGAGCTGCCCTGCGCGGATGGCGCGCCATTGATCCCGCGCAAATTACGCAGATCGCCGAGATTGAACTCAAGACCCGCCGTGCGCACGACGCGCCCACTGCGGATCAGCAGCACTACGTGGGTGGCGGCCGTCCACAGCCGCTCTTCGCCGTTGGACGAACCCAACACCAGCATGCCTTCCGGATCGTCGCCGACGCGAACGCCGATGCTTGCAAATGGAACGGCAGCCGCCTGCTCGCGGGTCACATCTTCGCCGCGCCCGAAGGACTGGCTGATCATCCCGAACAACGCGGTCCAGTCCGTCTGCTTGTCGGAGCTGCACCCCGCCAGCAGAGCCAGTGCCGCAACCGCCGCCGCTGTCAACACTGCGCGTCTAGGGTGAAACGATGTCATTGATGTGCCTGTCGATCTCGCCATAGCTGGTGCGGCGCGTTTCGTCATAGAGCGAATCGTCGTTGTCGAGCCGCTGTCCGCCGTCGCGCGTCAGCGGCCGGAAATCGAGATTCGCCGCCGATTGCGTGTGGATGGGCACGAACCATTCGAGCGGAATGCGCACGATCACGCCCTTGTCGAAACTGCCTTCGCCGAACTTGTTGAACGGCACATTGGTGAAGGTCGCGAATGCGCCGATCTCCACACCGGTTTCGAACTCGCGCGATATCTGGAACGTGGCGCCCCAGTCGCCTGCCAGATAACGTCCGCCATGCAGCTGGAAATTGAATCCGTACCAGGGCGATTCGTAGTAGATGTTCACGTGACCCGTGACGATATTGTAGTGTTGTATTCCGAATAGCCGGTCGAACGAACGCTGCCACACCTGGTACGCGTCTACCCCGAGCGCCCAGCGCTGCCCGTTCGGGCGCCATAGCACCTGCCCGCCCGCGCCCATGAACATGTCTTCCAGATAGCCCGCCTTGAATTCCGCGTACACGTCGGAGGCAAGGCGCGTGCGATAGGTCGCGTCCAGCAACGAGACGCCGTTGGCGCCCTTGTCATAGTAGAGACCGAAATCGCTGCGGACATGCGGCAGCACGCTATCGCTCGGATGGCCCGTACCAAGGTCGTTCAGGATGGCTGCTTCGAGAACGGTTTCGAGTGTGAGGCCGGGCAACAGTTCGGCATAGCCGCTCGCGTCGGCAAACAGGCCGAAGCGCGCCGGCGATTTCGGATCGAAGAATGAGCGTTCGAGCCGTGGGTACAGCGACCAGCCGAAGCGGGGATAATCGTTTGCCTGTGCATCGAGCACGGGATTGTCCATCGGCGCATCCAGAATGCTGAGCGAATCGCGGATTTCCGCCGCCGATCCGTACAAATTGATCACCCGCTCTATGTCGCTGCGCAGCAGCTTCACTTCGCGCACCGGTACGCCGTGATAGATCGACACGATGCGGAAGATTTCGACTGAAGCCGGCGTGTCCGAAAGCAGGATGCGCGTCAGCCGGCCGATGCCTTCGGACTCGAAATAGTATTTGGTATTGGAAACATAAACGAGCGCGGTGGTCGGCCCCACGGAAACCGCATCGACTTCGAGATTCTGGTCGTCCGCATCTTCGCGGATCTTGCGTTCTGCGAGCCGCGGATCGGTGATAGTGGGCCGGAATTGCAGCGTCTGCTCGTCCAGCACCGGTGCGCCCTCGGTTGCATCGCCAGTTCCGCCGGAACCGGGTGCATCATTGCCAAGCGAGCTGACGCTGAGCGCAGCCGTCTGATTGTGATGCGGCACCGCGCACAGCACAACCTTCCCGTCGTGGCCGTCATGATCGGAAAGGTCCGTGATCGCCACCGCATCGATGCCTGACACCGCGGCTCCGACAACTTGCGAATAGATACGGCACTGCGCCTCAAGATCGTTCGCGCCTTCCACATTGATCGCCAGCGTCCGGCCATCCACCTCGAAGTCCCGTGCGGCTGAGGATGGTGCCGCCTCCAGCACCCGCTTCAGTTCCGTGGGATCGCTGCTCATCGTCAGCGATACGCCGCCCCCGTTCACCGACATGATCGGATTGTGTTGATTGAGTTCGTTCAGCGCCGAGGAGCGCTGCTGTGGATCGCGCAGCGCCGCGGGCATGGGGGGCGTGCCCAGCCGCTGTTTGAACAGCGGTTGCAGGGGATCGAAATGCACAGTGACCGCCGCGCCCCAGGTGGTGCCGTAGAGCCATCCGGCCATCAGGTTCACGTGGTCGAAGATGCGATAGGTCGCGGCCACGTTCACTGGCATCCGGGTAAAGAAGTGGGTGTTCTGGCGCTCGCGAAGATAACGGTCGGGGCTGTATTCAACCATCAGGTTCAGTTTTTCGATCGGTGTCTGCCAGTTGAAACCACCGAACACGCTGGTGTCGGGACCGTGAAACAGTTGCCCGAACGCAACCGTGCCGCCGACGCCGGTGTTGACGGAGCGGACATTGAACGACTGAAACACTTGCCCCAGCGGATTGTTGAACATTCCGGTCGAGGCGAGCCGTCCCCACCCCAGTCCGGCCGTGAAATCGACGGTCCAGAACCGTTTCGAGAGCACGACGTATTCCGCGCCGTAGATGCCTGTGCCGACCAGATCGCGCGCCCCCACTGCAAGGGCCGGCGACCACGCCGTTTCCTGGAACAACCGCACTTTCATGCCGAAACTGCGGTCATACAGAGGAAGAATGGTGGTGCCGTTCTTGAAGAAGTTGGGAATGTGGCTGTAGCGGAACGAAGTCTCCAGCCATGGCAGCGCCTGAAAGCCGAGTCCGATGCGCCACTGTCCGCTGTCGAGCGCACCACCCGTAAGGGACATCTCTCCGTCGGGCGCCATTCGCGCCGAAGGCACTTCGATCAGGCCGACATCGCCGTAGGTCGTGCGGTTCTGCTCGAACGGTTCGTCGTTGATATTGTTGAGGACGTCCTGCGCCCGTGCCGCGGGCGCAAGTGCAAGTGCGATTGCGATCGCGGCGCAGCCGAGCTGGGCGGCGCGCTTTGCCCGTGCACGACTCCCCTGCGGCGATTCCCCAATCTCGCTCACCACCATCGCTCCGAGCTTGATCTCCGGCGCGCGCATCCCTGGCGGCCGAGTCATGCCTGAATTCGCGGGCTTTTTCGAAGGACGGTGCGGGAGAAGTCCCGCAGCCCTAGCCCAGCCGCTCTCGCGGGCAGACTGTCATTGCCGGGGTGTGGCGGTCAACCGGTTTTCCGCCGCTATCCGATTGAAAAGATTGAAAGGATCAGCCCTGGACGTTGCGGAGAATGGTCTTGAGTGCAGGCGCGATATCGGGGCGCGTGAGACCAACCGCGATATTGGCATGCAGGAAGCCTAGCTTGTCGCCGCAGTCGTACCATTCACATTTCGCTTCCACGGCGTGGAACGGGTGGCGGCCGATGAGGCGCTGCATGGAATCGGTGAGCTGGATTTCACCGCCGGCCCCTTTCTCCTTGCGGTCGAGCTCGGCGAAGATTTCCGCCGGCAGGATGTAGCGGCCCACGATGCGGAGCAGCGACGGTGCCTTTTCCGCCTTCGGTTTTTCCACCATGCCCTTCACTTCCAGCACGTTGCCGTCGATCTTCCCTGGCGCGATGACGCCATAGCGGTGGATCTCCGACTGCGGCCGCTTCTCGGCAGCAATGACCGCGCCGCCGCCAACGTCGTTATACGCCTTCATCATTTGTTTGAGTGCGCCGGGTTTCCCGACGCACAGATCGTCGGGAAGCAACACCGCAAACGGCTCATCGCCGATGAAATGCCGCGCACACCACACGGCATGGCCGAGGCCCAGCGGGGTCTGCTGTCGCGTGAAGCTCACCGAGCCGGAGGCGGGCAAGCTCTCCAGCAGCGAATCCAGTTCCTTTGTCTTCTCGCGCGCCTTGAGCAGCGCTTCGAGCTCATAGGCGTGATCGAAATGGTCCTCGATCACCATCTTGCCACGGCCGGTAACGAACACGAACTGCTCGATGCCCGCCTCGCGTGCTTCTTCCACGGCATATTGAACCACTGGCTTGTCCACCACCGGGAGCATTTCCTTGGGCACGGCCTTCGTGGCGGGCAAAAAGCGCGTTCCCATGCCGGCAACGGGCAGGACGGCTTTTCGGACAGGCTGCGGTTTTTTCGGCATGGCTACGCGGGTTTGAAGGACGGGCTTTCATGGCATATCAGATGCGCGGTCGTCCACGCGCACGCGAGGTTTACTATGCGAATTCTTCTGACCGGCGGCGCAGGGTTTATCGGTTTTCACACCGCCACTTCATTGCTCGCGCGTGGGCACGAGATCACCGCTCTCGATAACCTCAATTCATATTATGATCCGGCGCTCAAAAAGGCGCGGCTGGGGCAGCTTGTGGAACAGGCCGGGTTCCGCTTTGTCGAATGCGACATTGCGGACGCTGACACGCTCGCCGCGGCAACAGCCGGCGAGCCCTACGACATCATTTTGCATCTCGCGGCGCAGGCTGGTGTTCGCTACGGATTGATCGATCCGGCCTCGTACACGCGATCCAATCTCATCGGTCACCAGAACATTCTGGAATTGGCGCGTCATCATCACGGCCTCGCGCAGCTTGTCTATGCCTCGTCCAGCTCGGTGTACGGCAACGATTCGGTCGCCCCGTTTCGTGAAGATGCGCGCGCCGATAAACCCGTGTCGTATTACGGTGCCACCAAACGCGCGGCCGAACTGATGTCGCACGCCTATGCGGAGCTATTCGCTCTCAAGCAGACCGGCCTGCGCTTCTTTACCGTCTACGGTCCCTGGGGCCGCCCGGACATGGCCTACTGGCTGTTCACTGACGCCGTGTTGAAGGAGAGGCCCCTGCCGGTATATGGCGGCGGTAAGCTGCGCCGCGATTTCACTTACATCGACGATATCGTTTCCGCGTTGGTGCGCATCGTGGAGACGCCGTTTGCATGGGAGAATGGCGCACCGCACCGCCTCTACAATCTCGGCAACAGCCATCCCGAGGATGTGCAGACACTCATCCGCTGCATCGAGGAGGCCACCGGCAAATCCGCGCGGATCGAAGACGCCGATGCGCCGCCCGGCGATGTGCGTGAAACCTATGCGGATATCGCGCGCGCGCAGCGCGATTTCGGCTTCACGCCCACAGTGCCGCTGGCCGAAGGCGTCGCGCGATTCGTGCGCTGGTTCCGCGATTACCATCGCCTATAGTTGTCAGCCGCGGTGGAAGCTGGTTTTCTCCGCCGCAATTGAAATCCAGGACAGAACATATGGTCGGCATCACGGGATACGGCGCCTACATTCCGCGGGCGCGGCTGCAGCGCAAGGCTATCGCGGAAGCGAATGCGTGGTTCGCACCCAACCTCCGCGG
>DASXGS010000431.1:0-3809 GCA_036488975.1 Rhizomicrobium sp.
TCGGGGATGTTTCGGTTGCGGATGTGATCGAGCCTGAGACACACACGGCCGGAGGTCTCAACGCGCACCGTCATCGAGTGCGGCGGCGGCGCAGCTGCCGCTGCTCCGGTGAGCAACACAATTATTGTCACCATCGCAGAAGGAATTTTCATGGTCTCGCTCTCATCCGATGGGTCGCCTCATGTGAGGCGTACACGCGTTGCCCATCTATCCAGACGTCGAGAACATCGAGATTATTCGGCTTCCCCTCGGCAACAACAAAACTGGCGCGATATCCGGGCGCGATCCGGCCCAGTTCGTGTTCGAGTCCAAGAAACGCCGCAGGTGTTGTGCTTGCCATCTGGACCGCGGTGGAGAAATCGACGTGGAGTTGATCAACCGTGTTGCGCACTGCGGCCGCCATGTCGAGATCGGAACCGGCAAGAGTGCCATTCGGGCCGATGCAGACGCCGTCTTCGACGTGGATGGTCGTGCCCTGAAGCACAAATGTTTTCTCGGGACTGCCCACGCTGGGCATGGCGTCCGTGACCAGCATCAACCGCTCGGCGCCCTTGCAGCGAAGCGCAATCCGCAGGACAGCCGCAGCAACGTGCCGCTTGTCCACAATCAAGCCGCACCAGCTGTCCTTATCGTCCAATGCTGCGCCAACCACGCCAGGCTCGCGCGGCGTGATCTGCGACATCGCGTTGAACAGGTGTGTGAAGCCGCGCAAGCCGTGCGCCAGTGCATCGTGCGTTTGCGCGTACGTCGCATTGGTGTGTCCGGCACAAACCAGAACACCGGCTTCCACGAGGCTTTGGATACGATCCGGCGTCGTTTCCTCCGGCGCCAGGGTGACGAGCGTTTTGCCGCGGCGCATCGAGGTGAGAAGCGTCAGCGCTTCTTCGTCGAGTGTGCGGAATTTCGATGAATCGTGGATGCCTTTGCGATCCGGGCTCAGGAACGGGCCTTCGATATGGATGCCGAGGATGCCCGGCACCCCTTCTTCAATGGAGCTTTCGACCGCGGCAATCGCTTCTGCAACGACATGCAGGTCGCTGCTGATGATGGTCGGCAGAAGACCGGTGGTGCCGAAGCGTGCATGGGCTTCGGCAATCGTGCGGATGCCGGCGACGGAAGGATGCTCACCGAACAACACGCCGCCGCCGCCGTTGACCTGCACATCGATGAACCCCGGCAGAAGCAGCGCGCCCCGGAGATCTATTCGCTCGTCGGCGCCGACCCGCTCATGTGCGTTCGTGACTGCGACGATCCGGTCGCCGGAAATCAGCACCGTTCGCTCGGCCAATCCTTCTGGCGTGAGCACCCGGCCGTTGATCAACGCCGTTGTCATCAGACGGTCTCGGTAACCTTATTGAGATGCGAGGGCCGATCCGGATCGAGCCCACGCGCCAGCGAAAGCGCATTGGCCATCCGGTAGAAACTCTGGATCATCAGGATGGGCTCCAGCGCCGGATCGGCGGCGATGATCGGCAGATTACACGCGTCACGATGATTCACGCCTGCAAGCAGCAATCGCGCGTCGGCGTGGGCGAGTTTGTCCACCAATGTTTCGATGCCGGCGCGTGTGCCGTCCGCCTGCGAGAACACCAGCACAGGGAAATCACTCGTCACCAGCGCCATCGGACCATGCTGTACTTCCGCGGCGCTGAAGGCTTCCGCGTGCAGCGCGGAGGTTTCCTTGAACTTCAGGGCCGCTTCCTGCGCTGCGCCGAAGCCGAGCCCGCGTCCGATAACGTAAAGATCACGGGCGGATTTCAGTTGTTCGACCGCAGGACTCCAATCGAGCGACCACGCGCTCGAAAGCTGATCGGGCAAGCGCGAAAGTGCCTGATTGAAAATACCATCGTCGCACCAGGCAGCCACCAAAGCCGCAACTGCGCTTGCCGAAGCGAGATAGGTTTTTGTGGCGGCCACGCTTCGCTCGGCGCCTGCGCAAAGTGGGACTACATCGTCGGCCAGTTCCGCGAGCGGCGATGTCGGGTCATTCACCAGCGCGATCGTTTGTGCGCCGGCTTTCTTCGCTTCGGCGGTGGCCGCGATCAAATCGGGGCTCTTGCCCGATTGAGAGATTGCGAGAAACAGCACGTCCTCGAATTTGCTGCGCGGTGCATACACCGAACTGGTTGAGAGACCGGCCGATGCGGTGATCGTGCCGGTCTTCGTCTCGATCAGATATTTGGCGAAGGTTGCCACATGATCGGAGCTGCCGCGCGCTGCGGTCACAACCGCGCGCGGCGTTCGCTCCCGCAACTGGGCGCCAAGCCGTGCGAGCAACGCGCGATTCGATTCGAGCTGGGTTGCGACGACCTGCGGCGCTTCCGCCGCCTCGCGAAACATGCGGGTGTCCTCTTCGTGCGCACTGACTCCTGCGGTCAAGCACGCGCCTCCGAATCGCTGAGTTCGGCGACGAAATCGTAGGTGTCGCCGCGGTAATAGGATTGGGAGAACTCAACCGGCCGCCCGTCGCGCGCGAAGCCGCGACGCTCGACCAGCAGGCCCGCATCGTTCTGGTGCGCTTTCAGAAGCTGCGCCTGTTCGGACGTGAACAGCACCGCGCGCAGCCGTTGCAGGGCGCGCCCCGGACGGAAGCCCGCCTTTTCCAGCGCCACATAGAGCGAAGAACCGACAGCCTCAATCGACGGCAGGCAGTAAGCGGGCACGGTGCAGTATTCCAGCGACATGGGTGCTTCGTCGGCAAACCGAATGCGGCTGAAACGATACACCGGGGTGCCGGGGCTCAGGCCCATGTTCATCGATTCTTCCGGCGTCACCGTGCCCTCCGACTTGCGGAGCCAGGCGCTGCTCGGGGTGCGTCCGCGGGCTAGCATGTCTTCGGTAAATGAGGTGAGCTTGGAAAAGTTCTTCTCCACCCGGCCCGAGACGAAGGTGCCCGAACCGTGGCGGCGGGTGAGAAGGCCCTCCGCGACCAGCCCGTCCAGGGCCTTGCGAACCGTGATTCGCGAGACCGCGAATTCCTGCGCCAGGTCGCGTTCCGGGGGTAGGGCGTCGTCGGGTCGGAGGGATTTGCTTTCAATGGCTTGGCGCAAGCCCCGCTGCAACTGCTGATACAGCGGAAGGGGCTGTTCCTCATCCAGTCCCCCAATCAGTTCGCGGATGGACGTCAAATTCGTCTCCCGGACCGGTGCCTCAGCCAATACCAATGCCATACCATAGATGCGGCGGGCCGCTCAATGGTGTGGACAAAAAACCACGGTTCTCCTGATTCGCTACCCGGGGTGTTGCAGGCGGCTCCCAAAATGGCATTGTATTGGACTTGTAGTGGTGCTATCAGGCACCAGACGTGCAGCCTGGATGGGCCGAGGGGGCTCCATCTGCAAAGGGGGAGGCAAAGCAATGTCGCTAAAGGCTCTATTCGCGGGTTCGGCCAGCGTCGCCGCGATGGTGGCTCTCATGGGGCCGGCTTACGGACAACCGTCGCCTGTCGAAGAGATCGTGGTCACCGGTATCCGGGCGTCGGCCGAACGATCCCTCGAAATCAAGCGTAACGCATCCACGATCGTGGATGCCGTCTCCGCAGAGGATATCGGCAAGCTGCCGGACAAGAACGTGGCCGATGCGCTGCAGCGCGTGCCGGGCGTCACCACCTTCTCGCAAGCCTCGGGTGAAGGCGGCTTCGACGAGAATGACCGCGTGGCAGTGCGCGGCACCAATCCGAGCCTGACGCAGACGACCGTCGACGGTCACTCCGTGGGGACCGGCGACTGGTTCATCCTCGATCAATTCCAGACAGTCGGCCGCAGCGTGAGTTTCTCGTTGTTCCCCTCCGAAATCGTCAAAAGCGTGCA
>DASXGS010000455.1:0-6962 GCA_036488975.1 Rhizomicrobium sp.
CGTGAACTCCGACTGTCCTTCCAGTCGTTTGATGACCAGCGACTCGGCCGTTTGCCAGGTCCGTCCCGGCGGAGAACGCATATCCGACGGCAGCACCGCTGAACCGACCACTCCCGGTTTCCAACCCACGCCAGCAGCGACGATCAGGTCCGCGGTGGCTGGCCGATACTGCAGCACCTTGACGTGATGGATTTCTACCGCGCGCGCTACCTGCTGGACAGTGCGATCGAGGAAGCTGTCCAGCCCTCTACGCTCGCCCGCGAGCTTTCCGAGATCCGCCAGAATGTGGATGTGTCGACGAAGCTTCTCCAATTGCGCGCCGTCGTTCTTCTCGGCGTCATTCTCCTTGGTCATAGTTGCTCACCCACCCACCTTCCGATCGATGCCGTTTCGTCATCGCTTGGCATCGCCGCATCCCCATAACCCCTCAGACCTGCTGGCAACCGTGCTGCCGCGAATTGATCTCCCCGCAAGTGTTGATAGAAGCATCAATATTGGTTCTGTGGACGGAATTGCCAGCGCTCCGCGTGCCCATCACCGCACACCAGCCGCTTCTAAAGGCACTCACGCAAGCGTACTCTCACGGGAAACCGAGTGGCACGAACCTCCACTACCGTTCGAGCGAAAACTGTGTACGCCTTCGTACACAAGCACGGTTCAGCGAACGCAGTTGGCGCGCGGTGCCCTTGTCATTACTGGCGCGGCGACAAGCTTTTCTGACGAGCGATGTACGGATGCTTAGCAAAATTGAGACCGGATCGCTCAGTACGAAGCCGTACCGAGTTTTCCCTTCTCGCCAGCACAGGTTAATGCGCGAGCTCGCCGTAACCGCGTAATGTTATACGATGCAAACAGGGTACTTCATCCGACATTACGACAGGCAAGGCGGATTGCTTGCCTTTGAACTGATTGACTGTGGCGATGATGGCGAAGCGATTTTCACGGCCGTCTCCGAGCCGGTACCGAGCGGGTGTACGGTGCTCGAAGTTTCTTCCGGCAAACGGATCGTCTGGCGTGGCGAGCCAAATCTCTTTGGAAGCAGCAGCGGTTTAATGTAACCCGGCTCCGTACCGTTCCCTATGGCGCGAGTATATCCGCATTCGCCCGCGGCAGATACAACGGGCCCGCGGCCCGCAGGAACTGCACCCAGGCGGCGCCTGCAAGGTAGCCCGCAAGCACATCGCTCGGGTAATGCACGCCCAGATAGATGCGCGACCAGCCGATGCAGAGAATCGCAACGACCGCGGTGATCCAAAGCGCTGTTCGCGCCGCGGCACTGCGGATGCTTCCGGCTAAAACAATGGCGAGCGCGCCGTAAAAGCATGCCGCAAACAGCGCGTGCCCGCTTGGGAAACTGTAGGTGCGTGGATCCGCTGCGAAGAAGCCTAAGGGACGCGGGCGATGGAAAAGCAACTTCAGGGCGTTATCCAGCACCACCGCGCCCGCCATGCAAGCAAGCATTGCGACTGCTGCCTTGCGCTGCGCAGTGACGAACAGCAGAACGCTGACCACCGCAGTTGCGGGCGCCCAGATCCAGGCCGAACCGATGAAGCTGAGCAACAACGCCAGTTGCGTCAGATGGGGTGAAGCCCAGCCGTGCAGTGAGGTGCGGGCTGCGGTGTCGAACGGAACCGTGAGTCCCGCAAGCACCAGAACTGCGAGCACGATGAACAGAACCACGCAGGCGATGGCGCGCACGTAGTGCATAGGGCCACTTTCGGTCTGCACTCCAAGCGCCTCCATTTCTCCAGCTGACCGTAATCAAAGGACAGAATACGACTTCCAAGCGGCTGCCGTGAGCGCGCAATCTGAGCCGTCGCTGAGACCAAATACGCGCGGCACACGTTCTCGGTCATGTGAATTCGACTCGGGAGACCTCATTGATGCGATATCCTGTGTTCGTTGCCGCTGCCGCCTTGCTTCTCGCCGCGCCGGCTTTCGCGCAGTCCACGCCGGAAACCGCAGCTCCGGCAGGCCCGTCGGTTGCGCCTATCACCGGCAGCAGCACGGTCGGCCAGCCCGGCACGCCGCGCACGACACCGCAGGCGCGCTATCATCATATCCTCCACCGCACGGCCCATCACTGGCATCATCGGCGGAGTGCAAACCAAACGGCCGCCTCCGCGAAATCCAGCAAGGTATCATCTTCGCAGCCGCACTAGCCCAATCAGCCCGTGGGCCGACGCGCGAGTTCGGCAGCCACTGAATCGTGTGCGGTCTGCCAGTCGCGCACCAGGGGTCGGTCCCACAGCGCCTTCCACCCCGCTGTTTCGAAAAACTGCGGCGGGATGGCCTTGTCGTAGGGAATGGTGAACAGCGCGAATTCACGAACGTCGTAAGCCCGCGTGAGCCACTTCACGGCCTTCGCGTAATCGCCGGCGATGGCATAATTGTCGCCGATATCGGTGGCGCCGAGATCGCCAGTGGGGAACTGCGCCGCAAGCTTGTCCATCACGGCGAGTGCCTGCTTGCGATCGGCCGATCCTACGGCAATGTCGAACGCACAACTGCTCGCCGCGCCCGTTTCGCGCATTTCGGAAAGCTGCGTGAGGATGGCGCGGGCTTTGTCGAGCCGGTTGCTGTGCGCATAACCGGTGCACAGCATGGAGAGCACAAAGGGCTGGTTGGGATAGAGCGCAAGCGCGTCCTCCGCGGCCTTCGCGCCTTCTGCAAAGCGGGCCATGTGATTGTACGCCGCCGCCACGTTCAGGCGATCGACCACCGAAAGCCGGTTGAGCTGCGCGGCCCCTTGCGCCGCCGCCAGTGCTTTTTCCGGAAAGCCCAGCGTCTGGTAGTAGCGGAACATCTCGTGCAGCACCGCCTGGCTGTGCGGATTGATCGCATTCATGCGCCTGGCGTCCGCGCCGGCCGTCTTCCAGTCCATCCGGTGCAACGCCAGATCGAGATGGGAACCCAGAGCCTCGAGATTGTCGGGATCAAGCGCGAGCGCGCGCTCCAGCGCTGCTTTGGCGGCCGGGATCAGATCTTTCTGGTCGGTATGATATTCGGCAACGTTGATGTAGGCGCGACCCAGCCCGGCGAACGCGTCCGCGAAATCCGGTTGACGCGCCACGACTTGCTTGAACAACGCCAGTGCCTTTTCCGAGCCCGTTTGAGTACGGGGGGCAAGTTCGTACTGTGCTTCCAGATATTCTCGATAGGCTTCCGGATCGATGGTTTGCGGCCGGTTGGGGCGCGCCTTCCCTTTCGGCAGCAGCTTGTGCGTCAGCGCCGCGACGATGGCGCGCGCGATATCGTCCTGCACCGTCAGCGCGTCCGTCATATCGCGGTCATAGCTTGCCGACCAAAGGTCATAGCCGTTGCGTGCGTCGATCAGCTCCGCATGGATGCGCAGATGGTGTCCGTTCTCGCGCACGCTGCCTTCGACCACCGAGCGCACGGCCAGAAGGCGGGCGATCGTTTTGACGTCCTCGTTCTTTCCCTTGAATGCGAAGGAGGAGGTGCGCGCCGCAACCCTCAACTCCGGAACATTCGCAAGATCGTTGAGCAGCTCTTCCGAAATGCCATCCGAGAAATAATCCTTGGCGCGGTCGCCACTCATGTTCGCAAATGGAAGAACCGCGATGGAGGCGGCGGCCGGTTCCGATACCGCTGCCACGTGCCCAGCTGGGGCTGCCACCCCACTGCGCGACAGGCGATACACCAATTCGCCTAGGACCAGCACGAGTACGAGCAGAAAGAGGCCGAGCATGGCGGCATGGGCGCGCGGCAGCCGCACGGGTTCTGCGGGCCCGGTCTGGAAATGCCGAGCCCCTACCCATCCAAGCCCAAGCGCCACCGGAAATCCGAGCACCAGGAACAGAATGAGTGCTTTCAGGCTCCAGCCCGGGGCATTGAATGCCGGCAAGGCGATCGACGCCGCCTGCGTCAATCCCCAGCCTGCCACGGCATACCCCGCAGCGATGCGGTCGAGCTTGCGCTCCTGAATTGCCTCGAGCAGCCGTTGCATCGCGCTCTACGCCCCGGGCCCGGAGCAATGGCCTTCCGGGCAACCGCCGCAGCCTACATTGTTTTGTGCATCCTGCATCTGCAATTTGCCTTCAGATGGATGGCACCTCCCCGCGGGCGGCGCCCTTTTGGATGTCCATCAAATGCGATACGATCAGTTCAACAGAGGGGGTTTCAATGCGCATCTCGATTGTTGGAGCAGGACTGCTGGCCGTCTCGCTTTCGGCCTGCAGCACGGGTATCGGCAAGGGACACCCAGAAGCCGAGACGAACACCCCGGCGCAAGAGCAGCCCGTCGGCAGCACGGGGATCGGCAAAGGCGGCCCTGAAACCCCGACTATGGAATCCGCTCCGCAACCGGCCGGCAGCACGGGAATCGGCAAAGGTGGCCCAGAGATGCAGCCGGCCGGCAGCACAGGCATCGGCAAAGGTGACCCAGAGACGCAGTACTCAGCGCCGCCGCCCCCTTCTCTTGAGAGCACCGGAATCGGCAAAGGCCACCACTACCGCCGGCACCATCATCACCACCACCACCACTATTGGCACCATCACCACCGGCACCATCACCACCGGCACCATCACCATCATAAGGCGGCCGCTGCCAAGACCGAAGGCACAGAGACAAACGGCACGGGTACGACGCCGCACTGAGGCCAGTTGCCCGGCGCGAAAATCGGCTGTGGCTAACATTCGCGCCGCACGATGAAGGTCGCGGAACGCGTTCTCGGCGCGCTGCTGATTGTCGGCGCGCTGGTGACCGGGACGTACTGGTGGAGCTATTTCACCGGCGGCGATGTGATGGTGCTGCATGAGCGCTGGTACACCGCATTCGAATCCAGCTTCCCGGTGGCGGATGGCTGGATGGCGCTGTGCATGCTGGTGAGCGGCATCGGGTTTGCGCTTCGGCGGAACTTTGCTGCGCCATTCGGGCTGATGGCGGGCTCTGCGCTGCTCTATCTCGCCGCCATGGACATCACCTTCGATGTCGAAAACGGCATGTATGAGATGGCGCGAACAGACGATGCGATGAAGTTCGAAGCGTTCATCAACGTCACCACCGTTGCGCTGGCCGTGATGACTCTCATTGTATCATGGGGGAGACTGCGGCCGCCGCATACGTCATCTACAGGGGCCTGAGATGCCAGAGCCACGTCCTTTCCGGATCGATGTTGCACAGGATGTTCTCGAGCGTATCCGAAGCAAAGTTGCAGCGTACGAATGGCACGAGGCACCGCGGGGGACCGGACTGGAGGACTCATGGGCCTACGGCGCCAACCTCGATTTCATGCAGCGGCTCTGCGCCTATTGGATCGACCGTTACGACTGGCGGAAATGGGAAGCGGCGCTGAACCGGTTTCCGCAATTCATGGCAAATGTGGATGGGCTCGACGTTCACTTTTATCGCGAGGAGGGTTCGGGGGCGCGTCCCACCCCGCTCATTTTGAGTCATGGGTGGCCGGGGTCGGTATTCGAGTTCCTGCATATCATCGAAAAACTCGCGCATCCCGAACGCTTCGGCGGCGAAGTGAAAGATGCGTTCACGGTCATCGTTCCCTCGTTGCCTGGATATGGCTGGTCGGGCAAGCCGGAACGACCGATTGGCCCGCGCACCGTGGCGCGATATTTCGAGAAGCTGATGACGGACGTACTCGGCCTGCCCAATTACATTGCGCAGGGCGGCGACTGGGGCAGTGCCATCTCCGGCTGGATGTCATATGAAGGAAGGGGCTGCCGCGCCGCCCATCTCAACATGTTCGGCTGGCGCTCGCCCGGCGTGCATCCCGAAACGCCGGAAGAAAAGGAATACGCACAGCGCGCGGCGCAACTGTTCGAGCTGGAAGGGGCGTATTTCCGTGAGCACACCACGAAACCGCAGACGCTCTCCTACGGAATGATGGATTCTCCGGTGGGGACGTGCGCTTGGATCGTGGAGAAATTCCACGGCTGGTCCGATACGCGCAAGGGATTCGAGAATCTGTATTCGATGGATCAGTTGCTGACCAACGTGATGATCTATCTCGTGACGCGCACCTTCAACACGGCGACGTGGCTTTACCGCGGGCTTGCCGAAGATCCGGGCGGACCGCCGGTGCCGAACGGCACGCGAATAGAGAAGCCGGTCGGCATTGCGGCGTTTCCAATCGATCTCATTCCCTTTCCGCCGCGCAGCCTCGTTGAGCGGCACCTGAATGTGACGCATTGGACAGATTTTGCCGAAGGCGGCCACTTCGCCGCGCTGGAACGTCCTGACGATCTGGTGAACGACATCCGCGCCTTCGCGCGCACACTAGGCTGAGAGGCTGCGGCCGATATCCAAATATTTTTGGCGTCGCTGTTTGCGCACGTCGTCGGGCGAGAGCGTCTGCATCTCGCTCAACGCCTGCGCGATGGTGTTTCCGACCGCCTGAATGGCGGTGTCACGCCCACGATGCGCACCGCCCATCGGTTCGGGCACGAGGCCGTCGATCACCTTCAGATTCAGCAAATCCTGGGCGGTGATTTTTAGCGCCGCGGCAGCATCTTGCGCCTTGTCGGCGCTGCGCCAGAGAATCGAGGCGCAACCTTCCGGCGAAATCACGGAGTAGATCGAGTGCTCTAGCATGTAGACGCGGTTCGCCACCGCGATGCCGAGTGCACCGCCCGACATGCCTTCCCCGGTGATGACGCATACGAACGGGACCCGCAAATTGAGGCAGGCTTGGGTGGCGCGGGCGATGGCCTCCGCCTGTCCGCGCTCTTCCGCGCCGACGCCCGGATAGGCGCCAGGCGTATCCACGAATGAAATCACTGGCAGATGGAAGCGGTCGGCCAGGTCGAACAGGCGCTGCGCCTTTCGATATCCTTCCGGCATCGCCATGCCGAAATTGTGCTTCACGCGGGCCTGTGTGTCGCTGCCCTTCTCCTGCCCGACGATGGCGACCGGCTGGCCGCGGAAACGGCCCAGGCCGGTGACGGTCGCCTTATCTTCGCCGAATAGCCGGTCGCCGGCCAAC
>DASXGS010000001.1:0-2785 GCA_036488975.1 Rhizomicrobium sp.
CGCGCCACGATCAGAACGCGTTCAATCCCGCTTACGACACCATGCCGCTAGAGGCATTCGTGCCGATGCTCCAGCGCGTGATGGAGCGGCCGAAGCGCTCGATTTACATGCGTGAGGACCGCACCACGCCGCTCGCCGCGGAATAGGTCAGGGCAGCAGCACGGTCGCGCCGGTGGTGGCACGCGAGTGCAGCGCTTCGTGCGCCGCGCCCGCGTCTTCCAGCTTGAAACGCTGATTGATGGATATCCTTACGGCGCCCGATCCAATCACGCCGAACAGATCGTCGGCTGTTTGCTGTAGCTCCTCATGCGTGCGGGTGTAATGGAATAGCGTGGGACGGGTGAGATAGAGCGAGCCCTTGGCGCTCAGGACGCCGGGCTCGAACGCCGGCACCGCGCCGCTCGAGTTGCCGAAGCTCACCATCATGCCGCGCACGGCAAGGCAATCGAGCGAACCGTTCCAGGTGTCCTTACCAACAGAATCGTACACGACAGGGACGCCGGCGCCGCCGCTGATCTCGCGCACGCGCTTGGGCCAGTCCTCCTTGCGCGTATTCAGAACATGGGCGCAGCCGTGCGCGCGGGCGAGCTCCGCCTTATCGTCCGATCCCACCGTGCCGATCACGATAGCGCCGAGATGCTTCGCCCACTGGCAGGCGATGAGGCCCACGCCGCCGGCGGCCGCATGGAACAGGATCGTCTGCCCGCGTTGCACCGGAAAGGTGCGCTTGAGCAGATACTGCGCCGTCATCCCCTTCAGCATCGCGGCCGCGGCGACTTCATCGGAAACGCTGTCGGGCAGTTTCACCAGCTTGTCCGCCGGAACATTGTTCGCTTCGGCGTAAGCACCGAGCGTGCCGGCATAGGCGACGCGGTCGCCCTTCTGCAGGGTGGTGACTCCGTCGCCCAGCGCTTCGACCACGCCGCCGGCCTCGCTCCCCAAGCCGGATGGCAATGGCAGTTTGTAAAGACCGGAGCGGTGATAGGTATCGATGAAATTGACGCCGATAACGGTGTGCTTCACACGCACCTGGCCTGGGCCCGGCGGCGGCAGCTCGATGTCATGAAGCTTCAGGGCTTCCGGGCCCCCGGCCTGCTCAAATCGGATGGCTTTCATCGAGGACTCCAGATGTAGATGCGCGTAGTGCGAACGCCACAAAATCATGAGAATTGAAGTTGCTCTCGCAACACCCCTCCCCGGAGGGGGCGCTCTCGTCTGCAGGATCAGAGCGAGTTCACCAACATGGCGGCCTGCTGGCGAAAATCAACCGGCGAGACGTTCTTCCAGCCAGCGTTTTTTCTCCGGCCATTCGGTGTCGAGGATGGAGAAATAGACAGTATCGCGGATGCGGCCCGATTGACAGATGAGGTGCTTGCGGAAAATGCCCTCCTGCATCGCGCCGATGCGCAGAAGCGCGTTGCGGGATTTGTCGTTGAGCGCGTCGGTCTTGAACTCCACCCGGATCATGCCGAGCCGCTCGAATGCGTGGGTAAGCAGCAGGAGCTTAGCCTCGGTGTTGACGGGGGTCCGCTGGCGCGTGGGTGTATACCAGGTCCAGCCGATCTCCAGCCTACGGTTGGGTTCGCTGATGTTGCCGTAGCGCGTGCTACCGATCGCCTCGCCGGTCTTGGCATCCATCACCGCAAACGGCAGCGACTGTCCGGCCCGCTGTTCTTCCAACGCGGTTTCGATGTAGCCCCGCATCTCGTCACGGCTGGTGACCGCGAACGGAATCCAGCGCCACAACTCCGGCGCAAGACCAACACGCGTGAGCCCCTCCAGATGCTCGAGGCTCAGCGGCTCCAGCCGCACCACGCTGCCTTCAAGGGTGACGGGTTCAAGCATCGTACCTCCAAGGCAGGGGATAAATTTCCACACGCTGGGTCGCAATCTGTCCGCGGACATAGCTGCCGCGCGTTTGGGTCGACTCGTTTTCCACCCTCCCCTTGAGGGAGGGTCGAAATTGCGCGCGACAGCGAAGCAATTTCGGGGAGGGGTCGCGTGCAATGAATCCAGCCATCACCCCTCCCCGAACGAATTCGCTTCGCTCATTCGTTCGACCCTCCCTCAAGGGGAGGGTGGAGAGAGCTATTTCAGTGTCACGGCTTGCGTCACCACCGGCGAGGCCACTGGGACCACGGTAAAGTTCAGCCGGCCGATGATGTGGCCGTCCGGCAAATCGACATCCAGCCGCCAGTCGCCCGGCGCGGTGTGATGCGTGATGGTGTAACCGCGATAGCCGTTGTCGCGCCCGCCCACGATCTTGAACGACATGGTCGAAACCGTACGCCAGCTTTTCGCCTTCGCGTCGTAGTGCTGCCAGCGGTGCTGCACCGTCGTGTTCAGCTTGATCGGCGCGAACACCGCGCTGTAGGCATAAAGCGGCTGGCCGGATGTGAGATGCAGCATGGCCGGCGCGCCGAAACGCGTCGCCCAGGATTGCGGCTCGCCCTGCGCCTCGTACACGGGGCCCTTCTTCTGCACGAAATGGTAGACGCCGACAGCGGAGAGTGCGATCGGCAGCGGCGGCAGAATGCCCGTGAAGTAGAAGATGTTTATCAGCGCATAAACGAGCGCGGCGCCGACGGTGATTTCCACCCGCGCCGTTTTCCATTGCTCGCGACCGATGCCGGCCACGATGCGGAGGAAGAGCAAGAAGATGGCGAGCGCGATGGCGCCGGAGAGCAGGAAGGTAAGGGTGCCGATGGTGTGCGTGTAAAGCGGCACTGTGACGATGCAGTAGGAGGTGAGCGCGAAGAAGAACAGCACCGCGGCGAAAGCGAGC
>DASXGS010000025.1:0-5714 GCA_036488975.1 Rhizomicrobium sp.
GCGGGGCCGCAGCAACGATAGCGGAATCGGTAATCCGCACACCGTGATGCACTTCGTACTTCTCTGTCAGTCCGCGCAGGATGGAAATGGTGTCCTCAACGGTGGGCTCGGATACGAACACAGGCTGGAAGCGACGCGCCAGTGCGGCGTCCTTCTCCACATGCTTGCGGTATTCGTCGAGCGTGGTGGCGCCGACGCAGTGCAGCTCGCCACGAGCCAGCGCAGGCTTCAGGAGATTGGAGGCGTCCATAGCTCCTTCAGCCTTGCCCGCGCCGACGAGCGTATGCATCTCGTCGATGAAGAGGATGACCTTGCCCTGCGCGGCAACGACCTCGGAGAGCACGGCCTTGAGCCGTTCCTCGAACTCGCCGCGAAACTTCGCGCCGGCGATGAGCGCACCCATGTCAAGCGCCATCAGTCGCTTATCGCGCAAGCTCTCCGGCACGTCGCCATTGACGATGCGCAAGGCAAGCCCTTCCGCAATGGCGGTCTTGCCCACGCCGGGCTCGCCGATCAGCACCGGATTGTTCTTGGTGCGCCGCGATAGCACCTGGATGGTGCGGCGAATTTCTTCGTCGCGCCCGATCACCGGATCGAGCTTGCCGGAGCGCGCCAGTTCGGTGAGATCGCGCGCATATTTCTTCAGTGCATCGTATTGGTTTTCCGCCGTGGCCGAATCGGCCACACGGCCCTGCCGCAGATCGGCAATCGCCTTATTCAGCGCCTGAGGCGTGACCCCGGCGTCCTTCAGCACGCGGGCTGCTTCGGTGCCTTGCGCCATGGCGAGCGCCAGCAGCAGGTATTCGACGGTGACAAAGGAATCGCCGGCCTTTTTCGCCACTTGTTCGGCGATGTCCAGCAGACGCGCAGTTTCCGGCGCGAGGTACACCTGGCCGCCGCCGCCCTGAACCTGCGGGACCTTCGCCAGCGGCATTTCATTTTCGCTGCGCACCTGGTCAGGCCGCCCGCCGGCCGTGCGAATTAACCGGGCAACCAGACCTTCCTCGTCGTCGATCAGCACCTTCAGGAGGTGCTGCGGCAGCAGCTGCTGGTGATTTGAACGAAGAGCAAGCCCCTGCGCGGACTGGATGAAGCCGCGCGCCCGCTCGGTGAATTTCTCGATATCCATGTCAGACCTCTCGAGCCCGTATAATCAAACCTCCGAAGACGGTTTGGTTCTCACGTCTCTTGGATTAGGCGCAGCCCCGTACGGGCGCCACACCCGGTTCTATATGTGTGATGGAATTGTTGCGGCGCAAGAGCCGCCGAGGGCAAAAAACCGGCCTATTCCGCCGCGTCAGCCTGGTCAGCTTCGGCTTCCGACATGCCTTCCGCTAATGAGAAAGAGGGCTCACTGGTCGCTGGCTGGGCTCCGTCGCCATTTACGCGGCCGTTGCCGTTGTAAGGTTGCTGTCGCGGCTGCTGATATTGCTGCTGCTGCGCCTGCGCCGCGGCCAGAATGCGATAATAATGCTCGGCATGCTGGAGATAGTTCTCGGCTGCGACCCGATCGCCCTGCGCGTTGGCGTCCCGTGCGAGCTGGAGGTACTTGTCGTAAACGTGCGAAGCCGAACCGCGGATTTTGATTTCTGGCCCGTTTGAATCGAACGTCCGGTTCGGGTTGTGGTGCTGGCTGCTATTGCCGCCACCGCTATGATTGTTTTGTTGCGGCCTGCGGCCGCGCTGCCGTGAACGTGTCACTGAATATCCCTGCTGATTGGGACGCACCCCGCGACGGCTCATGGGAGACCCATGATTTGACGGACCGTCGCGCCTCTTGGCGCGTCATCCTGGTTACATACCGTTTGAGCTCGTCTTTCGCTTTGGGGACCGGCGGCCTTGCCGCCTCGACCACCCCTCGCGGTCGGACCGAAGGCCTTGCCTCCGGTGGGGGTCCCTCTGCCCCACGGTTTGGAAACTAGCGACTTCGCGTCAGGTTTCAACCCCTTTTTACAGATGGCCTTACCGGGAGTTTCTAGGGAGCCCGGATCACCACACAACGCGGGGTTCCCGCCAGATCGGGGGCGATTCGGGCTACGTCGAGCCCTGCGGCCGCCACAATCTCCCCCACCATCTGGTGCTGCCCGGCCCCAATTTCCAGCAGAGCCAGTGCCCCGAGCTTCAGATGCCGCTTCAGGATGGGCGCGATGGCCCGGTATGCTTCCAGCCCGTCCGGGCCGCCGTCGAGGGCCGCCTCGGGCTCATGGTCTCGAACATCCGGTGGCAAGCCACGCAGATCGCCAGTCGGAATGTAGGGCGGATTAGAGACGATCAGGTCGAAACTGCCGCTCGCCGCCTCCCAGCCGCCTTGCAGCAGTTCCACGTGCCGCTCCAAGCCATGTTTCGCCACGTTGCGCCGGGCCCAGTGCAGCGCCGCTTTCGAGCAATCGAGGCCGACCCCGGTGGCCATAGGGCGCTCACCGAGGAAAGCGATCAGCAGGCACCCCGTCCCGATGCCGAGATCGAGCGCGTGATAGGCGCCATTGCGGTCCGGCAGTTCCCGAAGCGCCGCCTCAATCAATGTCTCGGTTTCCGGCCGTGGGATCAGCACCCCGGGCCCCACGTCGAAATCGAGGGACCAGAACTCCTTCTGGCCTGTGATGTAAGCCACCGGCTCATGACGCAGCCGACGAGCCACAAGCGATTCGAAGGGGAGGCCCTGTCCTTCGGCTTGTTCCCATAGGATTCGGGCTTCTGCGCGCGGAGATTCGATGCCCGCTGCGCGAAGGCGTTCAGCAGCCTCACGAAGCAGATCGCTCAAGCGCCTTCGTCGGCAGAAAGGGCCGCCAGCTGGCTCGCCTGATCTTCGGCAACCAGAGCATCGACAATTTCACCCAGTTCGTCGCCAGCCAGAATGCGATCGAGCTTGTAGAGCGTGAGATTGATCCGGTGATCCGTCACGCGGCCTTGCGGAAAATTGTAGGTGCGGATTCGCTCGGAGCGGTCGCCTGATCCCACCATTCCCCGGCGCTCCGAAGCCCGCGCGCTATCCACCCGCTCCCGCTCCAATTCGTAAAGCTTGGCCTTCAGCAGCTTCATCGCCTGCGCCTTGTTCTTGTGCTGCGACTTCTCCGTCTGCTGAGCAACAAAGAGGCCGGTGGGCAAATGCGTGATCCGCACCGCGCTTTCTGTTTTGTTGACGTGCTGGCCGCCCGCGCCGCTCGCCCGGAATACATCGATGCGCAGATCCTTGTCGTCGATCTGGACATCCACATCTTCGGGCTCGGGCAGCACGGCCACAGTGGCCGCGGAGGTGTGGATGCGTCCGCCCGCTTCCGTCACCGGCACGCGCTGCACGCGGTGCACGCCGCTTTCGAATTTCAGTTTTGCGAAAGCACCCTTTCCCTGCACGTCCAGCACCGCTTCCTTCACGCCGCCCAAATCGCTTTCGCTGAGCGACATGAGCTCTGCCTTCCAGCCCTGCAGTTGGGCGTAGCGCTGGTACATGCCCAAGAGGTCGCCCGCGAACAGCGCCGCTTCGTCGCCCCCAGTTCCGGCGCGCACTTCTATGATGGCAGACGAAGCGTCCGCCGCGTCCTTCGGCAACAGTTGCAGTTGCAGATCGCGTTCGAGCTCCGCGATGCGTTGCTTCAGCGCGGCGCGCTCTTCCTCCGCCATGCTTCGCATGTCCGGATCGGCGGATGGGTCTGAGGCCAGCGCTTCCGCCTCCCGTTGCTCCCGCCGCGCAGTGCGCCAGACCTCCACCGTCTGCACCAGCGGCGCAAGCTCCGAATGTTCCTTCGAAAGCTTCGCATATTCGCCGCCCACGGTGCCCGTGGCGAGTTGCGCTTCGAGCGCCGCATGGCGGTCAACCAGCCGGGATAGTTTTGCTTCGGGAATCATGGCTGAGCTTTACCTACCCCTTCTGGGGAGGCCATGCATGCGCGGGCGCATGGTTATTCTGCCGCTTCGAGTGTGTTTCCGGTGCGGGCTTCGATTTCAGCGGCGCGCTTCTCGCACAGGTCCACGACGTGGTCGACGAGTTTGCCGTTGTCGAGCTTATAGGCCGGCTTGCCATCCAGATAGATCATGCCATTGCCGGCGCCCGCCCCACCGCCGGTGAAGCCAAGATCGGTTTCTCGCGCCTCGCCCGGCCCATTTACCACGCAGCCGATGATCGACAGTGTCATCGGCGCGGTAATGTGCTTCAGACGATCCTCCAGAACCCGCACGGTATCGATCACATTGAATCCCTGACGGGCGCAGGATGGGCACGACACAATGTTCACGCCCCTGTGCCGGAGGTTCAGGGACTTCAGAATATCGAAGCCGACGCGTACTTCCTCGACCGGGTCTGCGGACAGGGACACACGAATGGTGTCGCCAATTCCGGACCACAGCAGCATGCCCATGCCGATGGAGGATTTCACGCTGCCGGAGATCATCCCGCCGGCTTCGGTAATGCCGACGTGCAGTGGATAGTCGCAAGCTTCCGCGAGGCCCTGATAGGCAGCGACTGCCAAAAAGACATCCGATGCCTTGCAGCTGATCTTGAATTCGAAGAAATCATTATCTTCGAGTATTTTCGCGTGGTTCAGCGCGCTTTCCACCATCGCTTCCGGGCACGGCTCGCCGTAGCGCTCCAGCAGCTCCTTTTCCAGTGAGCCGGCATTCACACCAATACGCATGGACACGCCATGATCCTTGGCCGCCTGCACCACTTCGCGCACACGCTGCGCTGAACCGATGTTGCCGGGATTTATGCGCAGGCAGGCTGCGCCCGCTTCCGCTGCTTCAATGGCGCGTTTGTAGTGGAAGTGAATATCAGCGACGATCGGGACCTGTGCGGCTTTGACGATGTGCTTCAGCGCCTTGGTTGCGTCCTCATCCGGGCACGACACGCGGACGATATCCGCACCGGCCTCTTCCATGTGACGGACCTGATCGATCGTGCCGCGGACGTCCGCTGTCACTGTGTTCGTCATGGTCTGCACGGAGATCGGCGCATCGCCGCCAACCTCAACAGAGCCCACGCGGATTTTGCGGGACCGGCGGCGCTGAATGTCGCGATAGGCTCGAACGCTCACAATTGCACCTACTGCGTCCCGCCGGGGGCGGTCTGAGGCGGCGAGGCTGATTTGGCGGGCGCACGCTTTGATGCAGAAGGGGTTCCAGCCGTCTGCTTCAACGGGGCCGGCCTTGCGCCATGGCCGCCGATCAAATCGGTGGCATCAATGGAAACGGCTTCGGCTGGGCTCCCGGTATTGCCTGCTGTTCGCACGGACTTACCGTCCAATAGCACCTCCACGGCGTTGCCATGCTCTGCTGTGAGTGCAAGGCCGTGCATGTTCGGCACCTGATAAATATCGCCCGCTTTCAACACACGGTTGATAAAGGCGCGCCCATCCTCCGTCTGCACCAACACATGGGTGTCCGCTCTCGCACGCAGAACGACATGAGCGTCCTTGTTCATCTTGCCGTAGACGATGCCGCCTGGCCCCGGCGCGACGCTGGTTGCCGTGCCCGGAGTCGTGGGCGAGGTTGCTTGACCCGCAGATGCAGGAATAGGTGTGAGCTGATTGGTAGTCGCAGCAGAAGCCGGTTTTGCCGTATGACGCACCGAATGCGGAGGAGGCTTCGCGACCGTGGGCGCCGGAACGGACGCAATCGTTTGACCGGATTGAGGCCCCGAAGGGCCGAGGAACAGGTAGTACACGCCATAGGCTATCAGGCCCAGTACGATCAGGGCGAACACGATCCAGCCGCGGCCCATC
>DASXGS010000048.1:0-7453 GCA_036488975.1 Rhizomicrobium sp.
TCCGCAAGGCGCTCGGCATCCTCCTCCGGCCGCGTGATCAGCACGCGCATCAGCGCGCCAGCCACGGCGCGGCGCGCGGCTTGAGCGCCAACCCCGCGGCGCGACCCAACTCGGCGGCTTCCGCCTCCGGATCGCTGCCGAGAACCCGTTCGAAAGCCGCTTCGGCAGCGTCGCTGCCGTCCGGTGCCAACACTTCTCCGCGAAAACGCAATCGGCCTTGCGCAAACGTCGCGAAGCCGCCCATGGGTGTGTAGCAGGAGCCGTCCAGCGCCGCCTGAAATGCACGCTCGCACCCGACGGCCACGCCTGTCGCCGCATCGTTCAGGGCAGAAATGGACTCGGTGCGCGCATCGCCGCTACGCACCTCGATTCCAATCGCGCCCTGCGACAGCGCGGGGAGCCATTCCTCGAATTCCAGAAGCGCGGTCGCGCGTTCGGACCGCTGCAGCCGCTTGAGGCCGGCATAAGCCACAATAATCGCGTCGAATGCGCCGGCATCGAGCTTGGCGAGACGAGTGTCCACATTCCCGCGCAGCAAAACGATCTCCGTATCCGGCCGAGCACGGGCGACCAGCGCCTGCCGCCGCACCGAACTCGTGCCCACCCGCGCGCCGCGCGGCAGCTCCGCGAGCGAGGCGAAACGATTAGAGACGAAGGCGTCGCGCGCATCCTCACGCGGCAGCACGGCGGCAATCGCGAGCCCAGATGGCAGCGCGACCGGAACATCCTTCATGGAATGAACCGCGAGGTCGATCCGCTGGTCCAGCAGCGCCTCTTCCAGCTCTTTCGTAAACAACCCTTTGCCGCCCGCTTCGGCGAGCGGACGATCCTGAATGCGATCGCCCGTCGTCTTCACAGGGACGAGGTCGCAGCCGATCCCGCGCGCGGCGAGCGCGTCGCAAACCATCGTGGCCTGCACGAGGGCAAGCCGCGAGCCGCGGGTGCCGAGGCGAAGAGGCGTTTGCAGTGTCACGGATTCACGCTACAGCCTTGGCGAATTCAACACGAGCCGGCGTTCTCAATTGTCCGCCTTCACTGTTCTTGGCCTTGAAACCAGCTGCGACGAAACCGCGGCGGCCGTGGTGCGCGGGTGCGCGCCCGGTCCGGGCACAATTCTCAGCAATATCGTGCTCAGCCAACTGGCCGAGCACAGCCCGTTCGGCGGCGTGGTGCCGGAGATCGCGGCGCGCGCACATGTCGAAGCGCTGGATGGCATTGTCGAAGCCGCCCTGGCGCAGGCCGGTGTTGCGCCAGCAGAACTGGATGCGGTTGCCGCCACGGGGGGGCCCGGTTTGATCGGCGGGGTGATGGTTGGGCTGACCACGGCGAAGGCGCTGGCGCTGGCGTGGGACAAGCCCCTGATCGCGGCGAACCATCTGGAGGCGCATGCGCTGACGGCGCGGCTGACCGACGGGGTGGCGTTTCCCTATCTGCTGCTGCTGATTTCCGGCGGGCATTGTCAGCTGCTGGCGGTGGAGGGCGTGGGGCAGTTTCGTCTCCTGGGCACCACCATCGACGATGCAGTGGGCGAGGCTTTCGACAAGGTAGCGAAGCTGCTGGGTCTGCCGTACCCCGGCGGACCGAGCATCGAAGCGGTAGCGAAGCAGGGCGATCCGAAAGCATTCGCGTTGCCGCGACCGATGCTGGGCCGCGACGGCGCTGACTTTTCCTTCTCCGGATTGAAGACGGCGGTGCGTCAGATCGTGCGCAACTTCGATTTCAGCGACGTATCCGCAGCCGATCTCGCGGCCTCGTTTCAGGCGGCGGTCGTCGATAGCCTTGTCGACCGTGTGCGTTCCGCGATGCAGATGTTTCGGATGCATTTCGGCAAGATTTCCGAGCCCACGCTCGTCGTCGCCGGTGGCGTGGCGGCCAATGCCGCGATCCGTGCGGCTCTTGCAGAACTCACTACGCGCGAAGGTTTCGTTCTTCGCGTGCCGCCGCCGGCGCTCTGCACCGATAACGCGGCGATGATCGCATGGGCGGGTGTCGAACGCTGCGAGCTGGGGTTGTTCGACGATTTATCTGTCGGCCCAAAGGCACGCTGGCCGCTGGCAAAGCTGGTACCGCCTACCGAAGAACAGACCATATGAGAATCGCGACCTGGAACATCAATTCTGTGCGGCTGCGGATCAACCTGGTGACCAGATTCCTGCGCACGCATCAGCCGGATGTGCTTTGTTTGCAGGAGACCAAGGTCATCAACGACCTGTTTCCGGCGAAGCGGCTGAAGCAGCTGGGCTATGTGCATCAGGCGATCAACGGCCAGAAGGGCTACCATGGCGTGGCTGTTCTCTCGCGCCTGCCGTTCGCGCGCGTGGACACGCGCAGCTTCTGCGGCAAGGAGGACTGCCGGCACATCGCGGTCACATTCGAGAACGGACTCGAGCTGCACGATGTGTATGTACCCGCCGGCGGCGATGTTCCTGATCCGAATGCGAATCCGAAGTTCGCGCACAAGCTCGATTTCCTGCGCGAGCTGGCCTCGCAATTCGAGACGCGCAGCGCCGACAGGCATGCGCCGGTGGTGCTGGTTGGCGATCTGAATGTGGCGCCGCTGCCGAACGATGTCTGGAGTCACAAGCAACTACTCAATGTGGTGAGCCATACACCGGTCGAAACCGAATTGCTCGGCGATGTGAAGGCGGCGTTCGACTGGATCGACGTCAGCCGCGAATTCGTGCCGCACGATCAGAAGATTTATTCCTGGTGGAGCTACCGCGCGCAGAATTGGGAGGCGTCTGACCGCGGGCGGCGGCTGGATCACATCTGGACAAGTCCCGGTTTGAGGGGCGCGGTCACGTCGCACACGATCCTGAAGCCGGTACGCAGCTGGAAACGAGCTTCCGATCACGTGCCCGTGCTTGCCGACATAGCCATATGACAACGGCCAGCGACGAACGGGCGCCAGAGGTGCTGGATTTGCGCGGACTCAAATGTCCGCTGCCCGCGCTGTTCGCGCGTCGGATGCTCGCGCGGACGGCCGACGGAACATGCATCACCGTCGTTGCCGACGATCCGCTCGCGGGGGTCGACATACCTCACATGTGCCATCAGGAAAACTTCGAGGTTGTGGCTTTGGAACAGAGCGGTTCCGAGTGGCGCCTCACGATCCGCAAGCCTGCACGTGTACCCGGCTAACGCTGCGCCACCACGAACAAACGCTGGAAGGGCAGCAGCGTCTTGCCGTCGGCGCGGCGCGGATAGGCTTCGCGCAACCGCGCGCGATAGTCCGACAGAAACGCCTCACGCTCGCCCGCTTCGAGTGGCTGCACGAAAGGCCGCAATCCCGTGCCGCTGACCCAGGCGAGCACCGGATCATTGCCGTCCAGCACATGGAGATAGGTCGTTTCCCAGATGTCGATCGACTTCGACAGCGGCGCGAGAATATCGAAGTAATCTTCCGGCGCGAGGACATTCACCTGCCGCGCGTTGGCAAGTTTCGCCGCCCATGGTCCGCTGTTCGCCACTTCGCGCATCAGCACATGCGAAGGTGCATCGAAGTTCCGCGGCACCTGGAAGGCGAGTGCGCCGTTGTCCGCAACATACTTCATCAACCGCGGCAGCAGCGTGCGGTGATTTGAAATCCAGTGCAGGGTCGCGTTCGAGAACACGACATCGCACGGGTGGGCTGGCGCCCACGATTCCACATCGCCTTCGGTCCAGTGCGCGCGCACGCCGGAGGCGCGCGCCTTTGCGAGCATGTCCGGCGAAGATTCAAGGCCTTCGATCTTCGCTTCCTGCCAGCGGGCGGCGAGCAGCGCGGTGGAATTTCCCGGACCACAGCCGAGATCGATCACGCGTAAGGGCGAGCGGATCGGTACGCGCGCCAGCAGCTCCATCGCTGGCCGTGTGCGTTCGCTGGCGAATTTCATGTAGACGTCTGGGTCCCAGCTCATTGGCTCTCCCGGTCCGGAATTTCGATGCGGAATGTGGTGCCTTGCGCGCCGGTTGACACCAGCGACAGCTCGCCGCCATGCGCCCGCGCCAACTCGCGCGAGATCACCAGGCCCAGGCCAGAGCCGCCCGGCCGCGCCGTGCCGGCGAAGGGCTGAAACAGACGCTCGCGCACTTTCTCCGGGATGCCGGGGCCGTTGTCCGCCACATGAATCAGCACCCGTCTGCCGTTGCGCGAGGCGGAGACGCGAATTTCGGAATTGTCTTTGCCGTTCACGGCCTGCTCCGCATTGCGCAAAAGGTTCAGCACGATGCGGAACAGCTGCTCCGCATCGGCGTCCACCTGCAACTCCGCCGGGACTTCGTCGAGGAGCGTGGCCTGTTGTTCGCCGGCACGTTCGGTGAGCGCCGCTTCGCAGGCGTCGTCCACGAGCGGTTTAAGCGCGATGCGCCGCCGCTCCGGCGCGTGCTCGTCGGCGTGACCGTACCGCAGCGTGTTGGTGGCAAGCGCCACAGCGTGGTCGATCGAGGCGACAAGGCGAGGTGCGAGCCGCTTTACCACCGGGTCTTCGCTCGCCGAGAGACGGTCGGACGCAAGTTGCGCACTGGACAGGATGTTCCGCAGGTCGTGCTGGATTTTCGCCACTGCCGTACCCAATGCTGCAAGACGCGAGCGCTGCTGCAGTGAGCCGTAGAGTTCTCGCTGCATCGTCGCGAGCTCGCGCTCGGCCGTGCCGATTTCGTCGCGCCGCGTCGACGGCGCCACGATGCGGCTGGCATCTTCGGGGTTCGCACGGAATGATGTCATCGCGCGGGTGATGCGTGCCATCGGACGCACAAAAACGAAATACAGGCTCAAGAACACCAGCAGCGCCGTCACAGAAGAAAGCAGCAGCGCGAGCAGGGCGGTGCGTCCGGCGAACTGGACCAGCGCCGCGTGGACCGAATCCTCGTCCAGAATGATGTCGATGCCCTGCGCGCCTTTGATGTGAGTGGGTGCGGTCACGCGCAGAATGCGATGGCCCCCATTCAGCAGGCAGTCGAAGGCATACCAGATTTCCGTCAGCGCATTGTCGTTGTGCAGGTCGATGGTGAAGTCGACCTTGTGCGGCATATCGGTGACGAGGAACAGCTCGTGTTCTTCCGGGCGCCGCAGCACCACCGCGTCCGCGCCGGCCCGCATCAGAAGCTGTTGGCGCAGATTCGCCGAGAGCTTTTCGCCGGCCGCCTCGGTGAGCGGCAGGATGGCGATTTCGGCAGATTCGATATGGCTTTGCAGCAGTGTGTGGTGATAACGACCGATGGAGGGGGCAAAGATCACTGCCTGGGTCAACAGCACGTAAAGCAATGTCAGCAGAAGCAGACGCCCCGAGAGGCTCTGCGCGACGAGCCTCCAGGCATTGCTCAGCTTCGCGCGCAAATCGCCCGGCATCGCGGCATAGAGCACGAACGATACGAACTTATGAAGCCACCGGAACTATTAGAAAAATTCAGTAGTGCCTTGCGTCCAATGCGGGGCCGCCACGCTGGTTGACAGCCGAAAGCGCTCTCCCTAGAAACCCGGCTCCCCCGCAAGGCCCGGAAAGTCAGGAGAATTCGCCATGAAGCGCACCTATCAGCCGAGCCGGCTTGTCCGGAAGCGCCGGCATGGGTTCCGCGCGCGCATGGCGACGGCGGGCGGCCGCAAGGTGCTGGCACGCCGTCGAGCACATGGCCGCAAGAAGCTCTCGGCCTGAGCACGCCAGAAAACCGGTCGAAAAGCCTGAAAGTGGAGCGGCTGAAGCACCGGCCGGATTTCCTTGCCTGCGCCCGGGGCTTTCGGCGGGTAATGCCGGGGCTGTCGTTGGAGGCGGCCGGCACCCCCGGCAAGTACGCCACGGCAGATATGGTGCGGGTGGGTTTCACCGCCACGAAGAAACTGGGCGGGGCGGTCGAGCGGAACCGGGCCAAGCGGCGCCTCAGGGCTGCCGCCGCGGCGCTTCTTCCCCTTTATGGGCTCCCGGGCAGTGACTATGTTCTCGTCGCACGGGCCGGGACGCTCACGCGTCCCTTCGCCGAGTTGTTGGAGGATCTTGCCGTCTCGCTGAAAGCCGCAGGCGCAAAGCTCGCGCGCAAAGAGCCTTAACCGTATGAAAGACATTCTGCGCCGGGTGAGCCTGTGGGCCCTGCTGGCGCCGATCAAGATTTACCGATGGTGCATTTCGCCGATGTTTCCACCTGCCTGCCGCTTCATGCCGACCTGCTCGGAATACGCTGTGGATGCGCTCACGCTGCATGGCCCGGTAAAGGGCTCATGGCTCGCGGCACGGCGGGTGTTGCGCTGCCATCCCGTGAAATCGCTGGGCGGAGCCTCCGGCTTCGACCCCGTTCCCCCGCCGCGTGCCCGATGACGAGCCATGGATAACAACCGCAACCTGTTCCTCGCCATCCTGCTCTGCGCCGCGGTGATCTTCGGCTGGCAGTATTTTGTCGCCGGCCCACAAATGGCGAAGGAAAAGGCACAGCAGGCGCTGCTCGCCAAACAGAAGGGTGCCGAGGCGCAAGTGAAAAGCGCCGAGCTGCCCAACGCGGCTGGCAGCATTGCGCGCCAAGTGTCGCGCAGCGATGCACTAGAGGCCGGCGGCCCGCGCGTGGTGATCGCCACGCCTTCGCTGAACGGCACCCTGCGGCTGAAGGGCGCGCGGTTCGATGATCTGCAGCTGCGCAAGTATCGCGAGAGCATCAACCCGAAGAGTCCCGAGATCGTGCTGTTCTCGCCGGAGAGCACGACGTTTCCTTATTTCACCGTGTTCGGCTGGACGGCAGCACCCGGCAGCAACATCAGGGTGCCGGACGACACCACGCCATGGATGCTGGCGGGCGGCCATGTGCTCACGCCGCAAACGCCGATCACGCTTCGCTGGGACAACGGTCAGGGCCTCACCTTCACCCGCGCGATCGCCGTGGACAGCGACTACATGTTTACCGTCAGCGACACGGTGACAAATCACGGCAGCGCCACCGCTCTGCTCTATCCCTACGCCTACGTATCGCGCAGCAACATCCCGCAGGGCACGCACTACATGGCGCTGCACGAGGGCTTTGTCGGCATTCTCGGTGGCCATCTGCAGGATCCGAACTACACCGATCTCAAGGCCGACAAACGGGAACAGAGCTTTCAGTCCACCGGCGGCTGGCTCGGCATCACCGACAAATACTGGATGGCGGCGCTCATCCCTCCGCAGAACGAGCATGTCGATGCCGCCTATCGCGCGATCGATCCGGCGGCGAAGAAAGATTACCAGGCAAACTACCGAATGGGCGCACATACCGTCGCACCTGGGGCGACGATCCATGTGACGCAGCGTCTCTTCGCCGGCGCAAAGGTTGTTTCGATCCTGCGAAATTACCAGAACCACGCCGGCGTCATCGACTTCGATTACGCGATCGACTGGGGCTGGTTCTCATTCTTTACCCGCCCGATGTTCTGGCTGCTGGACACCTTCTTCATCTGGGCCGGCAACATGGGCATTGCCATCCTGCTGGTCACCATTGTGGTGCGGCTGTTCTTCTTCCC
>DASXGS010000052.1:0-3698 GCA_036488975.1 Rhizomicrobium sp.
ATGATGATCGCTCACATCGCCGCAGAGGCGCGGGTGCCGCGCAAATTTCTCGAGCAGATCCTGCTCGACCTGAAGCGCCGCGGGATTGTGCGCTCGCTCCGCGGGCGGCAGGGCGGCTACATGCTCGGGCGCGAGCCCGCAGATATCAGTTTCGCGGATGTGATCCGTCAGACGGACGGGCCGCTCGCGCTCAGCCCCTGTGTGAGCGCCACCGCCTATCATCGCTGCGCCGACTGCGTGGATGAGGCAACCTGCGCCATCCGCAAGGTGCTGATGGCAGCGCGCGATGCCACCGCCGCGGTGCTGGAAACCTCCACCTTGGCGTCCGCCTCGCCGCCGCGCCGGAAGAAGCGCGCCGCCTGACCCTCCAGATTCACGCCCTAAAACCCTAGCTGGCAGCTACCCCCTAAATCTATATTGACTCGGTAGAGATTAAGAGGTTTGAATGCCGCCTCGGGAACGCGGCGCCTGGCCGCCGCTCTTGAAATCGCGCCGGACAGGGGGAATAGGGCAAATGCATCCAGCGGTTGGAATTCGGGCACGCCTGCTTCTGGGTGGGGCGGCAGCCGCCTTGTTCGCCGGCGGCGCCTTTGCGCAAGACGCGTCCCCGAAGCACCGCCATCGCCGCGTCGCCGACAGTATTTCCGCGCGGCTGGATAGGCTCGAGCACGTCATTGATGAGCAGCAGGCCGAAATTCAGCGTTTGAAAGCTCCGGTCGGCGGCACGCAGGTGGCCGCACAGTCTGGCGGCGCCAGCCAGGCATCGGCGCAGCCGTCTTCGGACCTCATCGATTCGCAGGCCGCGCAAATCGAGGCGGAAGTTCAGGACCTCAAGCGCGCACAAGCCACGCAGTACGCCGACATCCAGACCCAACGCCGGTCGGACGTGCAGACGTCATTCAAGAACGGGCGGCCGACTTTCAAGACAGCGGACGGTAATTTCAGCGGGTCGCTCCGCGCGCTCGTCCAGTACGACAGCGCCTATTACGCGCAGGGCCAATTGCCGCCGGGCATCGATTTCAGCAGCGGCAGCGATTTCCGCCGCGCCCGCCTCGGCATCAGCGGCACCCTGTACAAGGACTGGTCATACGAATTCCTCTACGATCTCGGGGGCTCTGGCGTGGAAGGCGCAAGCATCGCCAGCGCCTATGTGCAGTACGACGGTCTTGCGCCGGTTCATCTGCGCGTCGGCGCGTTTCCTCCGTTCGAGAGCTTCGAGGATTCCACATCGGCCGCCGATCTCGTGTTCCTCGAGCGGGCGCAGCCGGTGGACCTGGAGCGCGGCATCGCCGGGTCGGACGGCCGCGATGGCGCCAGCATCTTCGCCTATGACGACAATTATTTCGCCGCGCTTTCCTACACCGGCGGACTGGTGGGCGAGTCGGGCGTGTTCGACGAGGAGCAGAATCTCGTCGGACGTGCGGCGTACCGCTTTATCCTCGGCGACGACGTAAACTTCGCGATCGGTGCAGACTCCACCTATGTGATGCGTCCGGCCGATCTGACGCCCGGCCATGAAGGACTGGAGACAGAGCGGCTGCGGGAACGGCCGGAGCTCAATGTCGACACTCAGGGCATTCGCCTGATCGACACCGGCAGCATCAATGCCAACCACATGTTCACCTACGGCCTCGAAGCCACCGGCAACTGGCACAGCCTGTACGGCCAGGGCGGCTACTTCCATTACGATATCGATCGCCGCGACAGCGCCCTGGCTAATCCGTCGTTCGACGGCTGGTACATGCAGGCGAGCTGGGTGCTCACCGGCGAGAGCAAACCGTATCGACCGGAACGTGGCGCCTACGGTTCGCCAAACCCCGTCGACGAATTCTCATTCGACAAGCCGGGCTGGGGCGCATGGGAGCTGGCGGCGCGCTACAGCGTGCTGGATCTGAACTTCGACGCTGGCACACCGGGCACCTTGGCCGCACCGGATGCCATTCGCGGCGGCGAACAGAAGATATGGACCGCCGGGCTCAACTGGTACCCGAACAACGCCATCCGCTTCCTGCTCGATTACCAGCACACCGATGCCACACGCCTGAATTCCACCGGTGCTAGCATAGGCGGGCGCCTCGATGCCGTGTCGTTCCGTTCTCAAATCTCTTTCTGATCCAAGAACTCGGGGGACGTATCATGATGGATTTTTTGCAATCGCTCGATCCGCTGTATGTGCTCTCGGGCGTGCTGGTCGGTGGACTTGTTGGATTCACCGGGGTCGGCGGCGGGTCGCTGATGACGCCGCTGCTCATTCTTCTGTTTCACATCCATCCCGCCACGGCGGTCGGAACCGATCTCATCTACGCTTCGATCACCAAGACCGGTGGCTCCATTGTGCATGGCTACAACCGCACGGTGGATTGGCGGCTGGTCGGGCGGCTTGCCATCGGCAGCATTCCGGCAACCGTGCTCACCATCGTTCTGCTGTACTTCCTGAAAATCGACAGCAATCTCACCAAGCTCCTCGTGACCCGCACATTGGGCGTGGCGCTGTTGTTCACGGCGGCCTCGTTGCTGTTCCGCAAACCTTTGTTGCGCTGGTACGACACCCATGTCGGCGCACTGGATCCGCAACTGGTGGTCCGGCTGACCGTGATCACGGGAGCCATCCTCGGGGTACTTGTGACGCTGTCGTCGGTCGGTGCCGGCGCCATCGGCGTGGTTGCGCTGGTGATGCTCTATCCCAAAATGGAAACGCGTAGGATCGTCGGCTCCGATATTGCCCATGCCGTGCCGCTCACGCTGGTGGCCGGGATCGGTCATTCCATTCTGGGCAGCATCGATGGGCACATCCTCGCCTCACTTCTGGCCGGTTCCATTCCGGCGATTGTGGTGATGAGCATGGTGTCGGCGCGCGCCTCCGATACGGCGGTGCGCGTGGCGCTCGCGATTGTTCTGATCGTGGTGTGCCTTCGGTTCTGGTTCTTCTGACGCGTGCGCGGCTGATCCCGAGATTGGTGACAGCAGCAGCCTTTCTCGGGCGCGCGCCCCGCGAGCGCACCGTCCGAAAGGCCGTGCGCGGTTGAACTGTCGCGACGCGGCGGATATGACGCTCTTGCGAGTATCCCCCCATCCTTCCTGTCCGCGGCGGCCCCCATTACCACACACATCATCCTTGAATTCCTGCGCTCGCTGAATCCGCTCTACGTCCTCTCAGGCGTACTCGTGGGCGGCCTCGTCGGGATGACTGGCGTGGGCGGCGGCTCGATGATGACACCCCTGCTCATTCTGGTGTTCGGCGTTCCGCCTGCAACCGCAGTCGGCACCGATCTCATCTATGCCGGGTTCACCAACATCGGTGGCGCCCTCGTTCACGGCTCTCAACGCACTGTGGACTGGCGGATCGTTGTCCGGCTGGCGCTGGGAAGCGTGCCGGCGACGGCACTGATGATTCTCCTGCTCTATCTCCTGGATGTCGACAGCGCGGTCGCACGATCGCTCATTACCAAGGTGCTCGGGCTTGCTCTCTTGTTCACCGCAGTTCTGCTAATCTTCCGCAAACCGATCATGCGGTGGCACGAGGCGAATGTCGGAGACCTTGCGCCCAAGACACAGGCCCGGCTGACCACCCTGACCGGTGCGCTGCTCGGGGTACTTGTGACGCTGTCGTCGGTCGGGGCGGGCGCCATAGGGGTCACCGTTCTGGTGATGCTCTATCCCAAAATGGAAACGCGTAGGATCGTCGGCTCCGATATTGC
>DASXGS010000096.1:0-23760 GCA_036488975.1 Rhizomicrobium sp.
ATCGAACCAATGATCGACATTGCGCTGCCATTCGTCCGGTATCTCGCTCAACACCGCGAGGCGGGCGCGCATGTCTTCGCCGCGCTTGTGGTCATGGGTAGCGGTGGCGAGCAGCGCGTGCGGAAAGGGGCCCGCGCGCCGGAGCACGCGCTGGTGGAATTCGGCGGGTGTGAGGGAGAACACGCCGGGATCGAAGCCCACATCGTTGCGGGAGAGCAACCGACCATATCGGTAGAACGCGGTATCCTCCACCGCTTTGGCTGCGACTGGCGCCGACAGCTGGTTGAACCGCCTTACGGCATCGCTGCCTTCGGGCCCGAAGATGTCGCTCTGCATTGTTTCGACGATGAAATTGATTGCCGCACAATCGATGCCGCTTGCTCCGCGCTTCGCCGCGCTGCCCCCTTGCTCGAAGTGAGCCCCTGGAGCGGGCGATTGGGGCAAACCGGTCGCATAGGTGCGATAGACGCGGAGGTGTTCGATGACACGCGCGATCGCACGGCGCAGCGCCGCGCGGGGGAGATCGCGGCCCTCACGTGAGCCGAGCCGAAAGAATGCGCGCGCGGTGCGTGACAGAGCGCTCTCGAATTTGCGGCGCAGGATTTCGTGCCGCGCAGCTTCCTCTTCGGGAGCGAAGTCGGTTGGCCGGCCGCTGATCGTGTGCCAGAGCTCGGCGAGCGGCTCCGCGCCCGCAGAATCGTGGAGCAGCGCCGAAGCGTCGTTCATGAAATCGTAGCCGGTGGTGCCGTCTACGCCCCACTCTTCAGCCAGTGTCTCGCCGGTACCAAGAATCTTCTCGATCACAATATATGGATGCTCGTCCCCGCGAGCCTTACCCAATTCGTTCAATTGTCCCCGCAGGCGGCGGCAATAGGCGGCTGGATCGGCCAATCCATCGATATGGTCGACGCGCACACCATCGATCAGTCCTTCGCGATAGAGAGAAAAGATTTTCTCGTGCGTTGCTTCGAACACCTCTTCGCGGTCCTGGTTAAGCGCGATCAGGTCGGGGATATCGAAGAAGCGGCGCCAGTTTATTTCGTCGTTCGCGGCGCGCCACCACGCCAGCCGGAAATGCTGGCGCTCCAACAGGCGGTGCAATGACTGAGGATCGAAATGTTGTTCGGCCGTTGAGCACTGGTCCTCCGGCCGGAGCGGAAACCGCCAGTCGAAATAAGCCGCACAGGTTGGTCCAAGCTTGTCGTCACGGAGGATTTTGACATCGCCCTTGCTGAGCGCCTCCCAATACGGTGAGCCGAGAAAAGCACAGAGCACCTTGCCGCCCAGCGCATCCCAATCGATGTCGAAATACTTGGCGAAGCGACTTGCGACGCCGTTCTGCAAAACGTCCATCCACCAGAGATTGTCGCGGTGCACGGCCATGTGGTTGGGCACGATGTCGAGAATGATTCCGATTCCGTGCTCGCGCAGGGCGGCGGCCATCGCCCGAAATCCGGCCTCGCCACCCAGTTCTGAATCGATCTCGTTGTGATCGATGACGTCGTAGCCGTGGCGCGAGCCCGCTCGCGATTTCAGGATCGGCGAGGCATACACATGGCTGATGCCAAGACGCGCCAAATACGGCGCCAGCGGTATCGCGCCTGCGAACGGGAAATCCTTGTGGAATTGCAGGCGATAGGTGGCGCGCGGAATCATCGATGGCGCGGTCCGGTGAGCTTTTCAACGCGCCCCCGCACCTTCGCATCTCGCCAGATGTCACCAGCCGGCAAACGGCGTCGCCAGTTGGGATGCTGGCTAACCGTCCCGGGAATGTTTGGCTGCTCCGGCTCTGCCACGATGTCTTCTGTCGCTGCAATCGCGAGCAGAGACGGCGTTTTGCTGACGTAAGAGATTGCGGCTTCCACCGCTGCCTCGGGTTTTTCGAGGGGCGGCTCAGGCCCACGCGCGGAACCTGCGTGCACACAGGCCTGCCACAACAACGCACGATCCTTCTTGCGGTCGCGCCGCTCCGACCGCGCATTGCCAAACCGCATCTTGCGGCGGAGCTTCACCGACCAGTCGATATCGCGTTCTCGCCACCAGCCGGCGATTGTGGGCAGATCGTGCGTGGTGGTAAGCGCGGCTGCCTGCACATCCCAGGTTTCCGGCGAGAGAAAGCGGCCTTCCCGATCGCGCTCGAACCAGAGCACGCGCATGCCGAGAATCCCCGCGGCAGCGATCTGCGAGCGAAAACCTTCCGGCACGGTGCCGAGATCCTCGCCGATGACGATGGCGCGGTGCAGTGCCGATTCGAGCGCGATCAATCGCACCAGATCGTTGAACGGGTAGCTAAGATAGACGCCATCTCCGGGGGAAGCGCCTTCCGGCAGCACCCACAGGCGCCTCAATCCCATCGCGTGATCGATGCGGATTCCGCCGGCGTGCTGCATGCTCGCGCGCAAAGTGGCGATGAAGCTGTCGTAGCCCGTTGCGCGCAATGCAGTTGGCGAGAGATTGGTGAGGCCCCAATTCTGCCCGGCCGGTTGGAAAGTATCGGGCGGCGCGCCGACACTTAAATTTCCCAACAGGTCGTCCGCGGCACTCCAGGCATGACTGCCGGTGCGGTCCATGCCCACCGCCATGTCGGCGATGAGGCCGATGGCCATGTGCTCCTTGGCGCGCGCCTGCGCAGCCTGAGCGCTTCCCGCCGCGAGCCACTGCAGGAAAAGATGATAAGCGATCTCTTTCTTCTCGGCTTCCGCGAAGGCCTGCACCGCGCTGCTCTTGGGATCGCGATATTCTGTCGGCCAGTGCCGCAGCGACGGGCGACCCTCTTTGCGGAAATGCGCATCCAGCGCCTCATACAGCGCGTGATCGAACAGCTTCTGGCCGCCGTCGAGGCAAAAAGCGCGGAAGGCGCGACTGTGCTGGTTCTGCTCAACAGCGGTTTCGTAAGCCGAGCGAAGCTGCGCGTATTTGTTCCTGTGTGCCTCCGGCCAGTCGATCAGATCGGCGCTTTCGCCGGTTTGCAGCATCGCGCCGCCGGCGATAGCGAGGTCGGCGTATAGCGGATCGAGAAACAAACGGCTGGATGGTGAATACGGACTGATGCCGCCCGGGTCGGCAGCAAAACGCGCATGGGTGGGACTGACGGCGATGGCGTCAATCCCGTGCGCGCCGGCTTGCGCGGCGAAGTCGCCCAACGCCGCGAAATCACCGAAGCCTTCACTATGGCCGCCGCGTAACGAATAAATTTGCACCGAAAGCCCCGCCAGCCGACGGCCCGGCGCAGCGTCGGCGATCCCGTAGCAGCGCTGTGGCGCCACTGCGAGTACATGCTCGGAATTGTCGAGTTCCAATTCGTAATAGCCGATGGCATCCGGCGCGCGGAAACAAGAGCCGCCGACGCGGAGCGGATTCAGCGTCATGTCTTGCCACTCGTCATCGCCACGGCGCAGGCGCGCGCGCTGATGGGCGCCCAGATGAACCGGTTCCCTCGGATGCGCCGTGATGAGCCGCGGGATGGTTTTGAGGTCGTGTTCAAGGCGGCGGTGACTTTCGGCGATTTCCTTCGTGCTGTCGCCGGGATAGCCGAGCACCGCTAACACCGCACGAAGCGTATCCGGCTTCACCGCATGGGGGCGACCGTTCGCGTCCGTCCAGTCGACGTATAGGCCGGCGGCGCGGGCAAGACGGGTGAGGGCGTCGTCGCTCATTCAATCCAGACAAGGGTAGTTGCGGGCGGAAGGGTACCGTCCGGCGTCTCGCCCCAGATGGGCGTCGCCTCCGGCAGCTGTGTGGTTATCGATTCATCGCCCAGATTGCACGCGATGACGAGGCGCGCGCCATCCCCGAAGCGCCATGTGGCGCGCGCGGCCTTTGGCCCGATGGCCTCGGCACCTTCGGAAACAATACCCTTCAGGCGCGAAAATAAGCGTTCCCGTCGCAGGCGCAGCAGGCGACTATAGAGCGTGCGCCACGAGTTGTCGGCGAATCGCAGCCGGCATTGATCAAAGGTTTCGGGCGCGTTCGGATCGGGGATTTGCGCACGCTTCTTTTGGTCGGCGAATTCCGGGAATTTGGCGAACTCCTGACGGCGGCCATCGCGTACCGCCTGAGCGAGCTTTGGATCGCTGTAGTCGGTGAAATAGAGGAAGCGTTCGCACGCACCCACTTCTTCGCCCATAAAGATGAGGGGGATCTGCGGCGCGAGCAGCTGCAATGCGATCGCCGCTTTCAGCTTTTCCGGATTGGTAAGCACCAAGAGCCGCTCACCGAAGGCGCGGTTGCCGATCTGGTCGTGGTTCTGAAGGAATGAAACGAACGCCGTGGGTTTCAGACCTTCCGTGCGGGAGCCGCGTGGCGCGCCGCCACGAAAAGGCGATGGATCGCCCTGATAGACGAAGCCGTCGCTGAGCGCGCGCGCGAGCTTTCCCGCCGGTTCATCTTTGTAGTCTTCATAGTAGCCCTTCGTTTCGTCGGTCAGCAGCACATGCAGCACATGATGGAAGTCGTCGTCCCACTGCGCATCGAACCCCGCGCGCAGCAACGAAGAATCATTGTCGTCGTTCTCGACCACCAGATGTACATGCCGTTCCGACGGGAAGGTCGCACGGATTTCGTGCGCCAGCTCGCCCAGAAAACTTTTGTCGGGAATGGCATGGACGGCGTCGAATCTCAGCCCGTCGAAGCGGAATTCCGTGAGCCAATAGAGTGCATTCTCGATGAAGAACCGGCGCACCTCGGGCTCCGCGAAATTGATCGCCGCGCCCCAAGGCGTATGCTTCGATTCATCGAAGAATTGCGGTGCGTAGAGGCCGAGGTAGTTTCCGTCCGGTCCGAAGTGATTGTACACCACATCGAGGAACACCATCATTCCGCGCCCGTGGGCGGCATCGATCAGTGCCTTGAGCTCGTCGGGCGTGCCGTAGGCGCGATCGGGCGCGAACGGCAGCGCGCCGTCATATCCCCAGTTCCGCTCGCCGGGAAAATCCGCGATCGGCATCAGTTCGACGGCGGTGATGCCAAGCTCGGCGAGCCGCGTGAGATGCTTCTGGACACCGACAAATCCGCCGAGCAGTCCCGGATGCAGCTCATAGAGGACGGCTTCCTCCCACGGCAGACCCTTCCATCCGGTGCATTGCCATTCATAGGCATGCGGATCGGTCACCACACTTGCGCCGTGCACGTCGTCCGCCTGCATGCGCGACGCGGGATCGGGAACCGCGCTGCCGCCGACGTGGAAGCGGTAACGTGCGCCGGCACCGCCGGGAGCTTCCGCTTCATGCCAGCCATTGTCGCGCGCCGTCATGCGGATGTCCGGCAGACCTTCGACCTGCAGCAGAACCTCTCGGGCGGCGGGCGCCCAGAGACGGAACGTTGTGCCGTCCGCGCGCACGCAAGGACCGAACCGAAATTTCACGCGTGAAGACATCAGGCCGGTACTTTCTTCCTCTCCTCGTCAAGGCTGGCAACGACGATGGCCGCCGAGCGATCCGGAAGGCGGTATGAAAGTCCGGTTATTTCCTGCTCCGGCTTGTCGGGCTCGGCGCTGTCGATCAGCAGCTGCCAGCGGAAATTCTTCGGCAGCGTGAAATCGAGCGTGAGCTCGGAGGCATTCATCAGTACGGCAGCATATTCACGCCTCCCGTTGCTGTTGCCGGCCAGCGCCATCACCAGCGCGCGCCCCTGCGGGTTGCGCCAGTCCTCGGGAGACAGGCGCTGGCCGCGTTCGTCCAGCCATTCGATGTCGGGCACCCCGGGGGCGATCTGCTCGTGGCCGTGCAGAAAATGCGGCGGCCGAAACACCCCATGCTTGTGGCGGATTGCGATCAGCCTGCCGACGAATGCAGTGAGCCTGGCGTCTTCCGGCAGCTGCGCTCGCTGCCAGTCGAGCCACGAAATCTCGTTGTCCTGGCAATAGGCGTTGTTGTTGCCACCCTGCGTTCGCCCCAGTTCGTCGCCGCCGAGCAGCATGGGCGTGCCGAGCGCGGTGAACAGCGTGATGAGCATCGAGCGTTTCACACGCCCGCGCAGTGCATTGATCTTCGGATCGTCCGTCGGCCCTTCCACGCCCCAGTTGTTCGAGCGATTGTCAGAGGCGCCGTCCCGGTTGTCCTCGCCGTTCGCCTCGTTGTGCTTCTCGTTATAGGAGACGAGATCGTGGAGCGTGAAACCATCATGCGCGGTGATGAAGTTCACCGACGCCCAGGGTTTGCGTGCGCCATCCACTCCGAAAAGATCCGCTGAGCCGGAAAGCCTGCGCGCCACTTCGGGCCGCATGCCCGAATCGCCGCGCCAGAATCGGCGTGTGTTATCTCGATAGGTGTCATTCCATTCTGCAAAGCCGGGCGGGTGGTGGCCGAGCTGATAACCGCCGGGCCCGATATCCCACGGCTCGGAGATCAGTTTGAGGCGGGAAAGTTCCGGGTCCTGCCGAAGCGCATCGAAGAAGCCGGCGCCCGGATCGAAGCCGTGCGGTTCGCGGCCCAGCGTGGCGCCCAGATCGAAGCGGAAGCCATCCACCCGGAACGATCGCGCCCAGTAGCGCAGCGAATCCATTACCATCTGCAAAACGCGGGCGTTGGACACGTTCAGGGTATTCCCCGTGCCCGTGTCGTTCACCGTGTAACGCTGGTCTCTATCTTGGAGCCGGTAGTAGCTCGCATTGTCGAGCCCGCGCCAGCAGACGGTAGGGCCAGTTTGACTGCCCTCGCAGGTGTGGTTGTACACGACGTCGAGAATCACCTCGATGCCGGCGGCGTGCAGCCGTCGGATGGCCATGCGCGCTTCGTTGGCGTTGCCGGTGGCGAGATAACGCGGCTCGACGGTGAAGTACGAAAGCGTGTTGTAGCCCCAATAGTTGCAGAGCTTCCGCTGCAGCAGTTCGCGATCCTGCAGATAGGCATGGATCGGCAACAGCTCGATGGCAGTGATGCCCAACCGCTTCAGATGTTCGATGACAAAAGGGTGGGAGAGCGCCGCAAAGGTGCCGCGCTCCGGCGGGCGCACCTCCTCCAGCAGTCTGGTGAGGCCGCGCAGATGGGCTTCGTAGATCACCGTGTCGCCGAACGGGATGCGCGGGCGGCGGTCCTCGCTCCAGTCGAAGGCATCGTGCGTGACGACCGCCTTCACCATGGCGGGTGCGCTGTCGCGGCGGTCGAAGCTCAGGTCGCTGCGCGGCGAGTGCACGCGGTAACCGAACATCGCATCCGTCCATTTGATGGTGCCGAGCAACTCCTTGGCGTAGGGGTCGAGCAGCAGCTTGTGCGGATTGAAGCGGTGGCCGTTCTGCGGTTCGTAAGGTCCGTGCGCGCGAAAGCCGTAGACCACGCCTGGCATCGCGTCCGCCAGATAACCATGCCAGATTTCGTCGGTGCGCTCAGGCATATCGTAGCGGATCAATTCCTTGCGGCCTTCCGAATCGAATAGGCAGAGCTGCATGCGCGTGGCGTGGCGCGAGAACACGGCGAAATTGACACCGAGGCCGTTCCAGCTCGCGCCCAAGGGCCAGGGCTGGCCGGCTTCCAGCCGTTCAGGCAGCGTGGTGTTCACCATTGAGGATCGTGCCGGAGGACCAGGGCAGCGAGCGGCGGCAGCGTGAGGTTCAGCGATTGCGCGTGGCCGTGGGCGGCGATGCTGTCCGTGTGCACCGCGCCGGCATTGCCGAGATTGCTGCCACCATAGAGCGCGGCATCGGTATTGAGCGCTTCACGCCATAGGCCGGCATGTGGCACACCCACGCGATAATCACGGCGAGGCACCGGCGTGAAGTTGAACAGCGCGACCATCGGTGCGGCGTCGGGCGCGCTGCGCGCGAAGGCGTACACGCTGTTGGCGGCATCCCCGCCGACAATCCAGGAGAAGCCGGATGGCTCTGTATCGGTTGCATGCAGCGCGGCTTCGCGGGCGTAGAGTCGGTTGAGATCGCCGACAAGCCGCTGCAATCCGGCATGTCCCGGATCGTTCAACAGCCACCAATCGACTTCGCCGTCATGACTCCATTCGTGGATCTGACCGATCTCGCCGCCCATGAACAAAAGCTTCTTGCCGGGATGCGTCCACATGAAAGTAAAATAGGCCCGCAGGGTGGCGAGCTTCCGCCAGGCGTCGCCCGGAATCTTGCCGTACAGCGAACCCTTGCCATGCACGACCTCGTCATGGCTAAGCGGCAGGATGAATTTCTCGGAGAAGGCGTAGACGAGCCCGAAAGTCATTTCATTGTGATGCCATTTGCGGTGAATCGGCTCGAGATGGACGTAGTCGAGCGTGTCATGCATCCACCCCATATTCCATTTGTAGTTGAACCCGAGCCCGCCTTCCGAAACCGGCGAAGAGACACCGGGCCACGCGGTGGATTCTTCCGCAATAGTGATGGCGCCGGGCACGCGCTCGGCCACGATACCGTTCAATCGGTGCAGAAACTCGATCGATTCGAGATTCTCGCGGCCGCCATACTTGTTCGGAATCCATTCGTTCGGGGGGCGCGAATAGTCGCGGTAAAGCATGGAGGCGACCGCATCCACGCGCAGGCCGTCGACATGGAAGGTCTCGAGCCAATAGAGCGCGCTGGCAAGCAGGAATCCTTGAACCTCGCGACGGCCAAGATTGTAGATGTAGGTATTCCAGTCTTGGTGATAGCCCTCGCGCGGATCGGCGTGCTCATAGAGCGCCGTGCCGTCGAAGCGGGCGAGGCCATGCGGATCGGTCGGGAAATGCGCGGGCACCCAATCGAGGATCACGCCGATCCCGGCGCGGTGGCAGGCATCCACGAAATGGGCGAACTCGTGAGGCTCGCCGAAGCGTGCGCTGGGCGCAAATTGCGAGAGGGGCTGGTAGCCCCACGAGCCGCCGAACGGATGCTCGGTGATCGGCAGCAACTCGATATGGGTGAAGCCGAGATCGCTGACATAGGGCACCAGTTTTTCAGCCAGTGCGATCCAGTCGAGCGTCCCGGTCTTGTCGTCTGCGGGCCGCAGCCATGAGGCGGCATGCAGTTCATAAACGGCTATCGGCGCGGTTGGCTTCTGGCGCGCCGCGCGGCTCTCCATCCAGTCCGCATCGTTCCAGCGGAAGTCGAAAGGCTGCGGGACGATCGAGCCGGTGGCCGGCGGCCGTTCGGTGGCGCGTGCCAGCGGATCGGCTTTCTGCAGCAACCCGCCATGCGCGCCGACGATCTCATATTTGTATCGCTCGCCGGCGGTCAGCCGCGGCACGAACAGCTCCCACACGCCGGCGGAATGGCGCAGCCGCATCGGGTGGCGTCGTCCGTCCCAGCAGTTGAAATCGCCGATCACCGAAACGCGTTGCGCATTCGGCGCCCACACCGCAAACCGAACGCCATGCACGCCTTCAATTTCCGTGACCGCAGAGCCGAAGCGCTCAGCCAGATGCCAGTGCGCGCCTTCGGAGAAAAGATGCAGATCGAGATCGCCAAGAACCGGGCCGAATGAGTATGGATCTTCGGTCTCCTGCACGGAGTTTGGCCACTGGATGCGGATGTAATACGGCTCGCCGGATGGGGTGGGGCCGCTGAACAAGCCGTCGCGCACCGGCGCGAGTTGACCAAGCAGCTCGTGCGTGTTGCGCGAGAGCACCTCTACCGTGTCTGCACCAGGCTGAAAGGTGCGCACCACGCGCCCCTCGCGCGTCTCGTGCGGGCCGAGAAAGGCGAAGGGATCGTTCAGCCGCCCGGCCAACAGCGCTTCGACCGAAGCGGGATCGATCTCGTCCAAAAAAGCGCGCGGTGTTTTATTCAGCATTTTCGAGTTCCCGCGCCGGCGCGAGACGCTCCACCAGAGCCACAAGACCGCGCAGAGGAATATCGATCCAATCAGGACGGTTCGCCGCTTCGTAGACGATTTCATACGCCGCCTTCTCGATGGCAAAGGCGGTGATCAGCCGCCTTTCGTTTTCGCTCAGTGCGCAGCCGCGGCCTTGCTGATATCCCGCAAGGAACGCTTCGGTTGCAGATTTGCGGAACAAGTCGAGCAGATTGTGGGCGCGCAAATGGGCGCGGCCGGATTCCGACAGCTGACCTTCGCGCTCCACGATACCGGCCGCATAGCCGAAGGAGCGGATCATGCCTGCCAGGTCGCGCATCGGAGAAAGCTTTGCGCGGCGCTCGCTCAGCGGCTTCAGCGGCTCGCCTTCGAAATCGATGATGATGATATCGCCGCCGGACACCAGCACTTGTCCCAGATGGAAGTCGCCGTGAATTCGCGTGCGGATAGCGCCCTTCTGGTCCGCCAGCAGCATCTTCAGTCCCTGCAGAAGGCGCTCGCGCTGGCGCCTTAGACTTTCGACAAGTTGCTGCGCATGTCCCGGGTAATTTTCGAGCGCCCGCCACGCCTGGTCGATCTCGCGCTCCACCTGCTGATACCAGCGCTGCGCCGTGCGCTCGCTCGCTTCTTCTGGGGCGAACGCGGGATCGTCGCTGGGGCGCGCGAGGATGGCGTGCATCTCCCCGGTGCGCCGGCCCAACACAAAAGCGAATTCCTCGTACGGCTCGAAAGGGTTTCCGTCGCCCGGCGCCACCGCCTGTTCGTCGATGATGCGCTTCAGCATCGCTTGGGTCCACGCCCCGCCGTCGCCCTGATTGGTGACGAAACCCTGCACGATGGCGAGCGCCGATATGGCGCCGGCGCCGTCACCGCGCACCACTTCGCCGAGCATCGGCGCGATGCCGGAGAAGCCGCGTTCGGTGAGCACGCGGCCCATTTCCGCTTCCGGGTGAATGCCCTCGGTGACGCGGCGCAGCAGCTTGATCACGGCACGACGGCCCACGACGCAGGTGGAGTTGGTTTGCTCGGCGCGCGTCCATTCGATTTCCGCATCGGGCGCGATGTCGAGATGCGTATCGGGCATCGCATGAAAGCGGATTTCGCCACCATTGAAGGGCAGCGATGCGTTTCGCGCGAGATTGGCGAGAATGGCGCGGGCAAAGCGCGCGGAAGCGAATCCGTCGGTGAGCAACCCAACCCTGCGGCCGCGACGGGCGCGCGCAAACGCCAGCGGCGCTTCGAATGGGCAGGCGCCTTCGTCTTCCCAGGCAATGGCCATCGGCAGCGCGTAGCGATTGGTGCTGTCGCCGGCCGCCACTTCGATATCCGCGAGTACAGCATCCTGCTCATGACCGGGCAGCGGGGTCATCGCCACTACGTTGACGCTGTGAACCGTCGCGTTCTTGCCTTGGAACCAGCGGCGCTGCGCGATGTAAGGCGGCAGCACCTCGGTTTCGAGGGTCTCGCGGTTGTGGCCTTCAAGGCCGTGCGCAAGCGTGCCGCGCAGTACGAAAGTGTGATGCTCGATGGCCGGCCCCGCGATGGACGTGCTCCACTGCGGTGCCTCGACCTCCTTGCTCAGCGCGAACCAGTAAAAGCCGTAGCGCGGGAGCGTGAACAGATAGGTGAGACTGCCTATGCGCGGGAAGGCAGCGCCGCCCAACAATTCCACGGGCGTGCGGCCGGCAAATTCGTGCAGATCGAGTTCCACCGCCTGCGCCGTCCGCGCCACATTCATGACGCATAGAATCGTTTCGTCATCGTGTTCCCGCAGGTAGGCGAGAACTTTGCGGTTCTGCGGCGTGAGAAACCGGATCTCTCCGCCACCGAACGCCTTGTGCCGGCTGCGTTCCACCAGCATGCGTCGGAGCCAGTTGAGCAGCGAATGGGGATCGCGCCACTGCGCCTCCACATTCACGGCCTGATATCCGTATACCGGGTCCATGATCGGCGGCAGCACCAACACCGCGGGATCCGCGCGTGAGAAGCCGCCGTTGCGATCCGAGGACCATTGCATCGGCGTGCGCACCCCGTCGCGATCGCCCAGATGAATGTTGTCGCCCATGCCGATTTCATCGCCATAATAGATGATCGGGGTGCCGGGCATGGAGAGCAGGAGCGCATTCATCAGCTCAATGCTGCGGCGGTCGCGCTCAAGCAATGGTGCAAGGCGCCGGCGGATGCCGAGATTGAGACGTGCACGGCGATCCGAGGCGTAGACATTCCAGAGATAGTCGCGCTCCTTGTCCGTCACCATTTCCAGCGTCAGTTCGTCGTGGTTGCGCAGGAAAATGGCCCACTGGCATTTGGGCGGCGGATCGGGCGTTTGCCGGATGATGTCGGTGATCGGGAAACGGTCTTCCTGTGCCAGCGCCATGTACATGCGCGGCATCAGCGGGAAGTGGAACACCATGTGGCACTCGTCACCTTCGCCGCTGCCGAAATAGGCCTGGATGTCTTCCGGCCATTGATTTGCTTCCGCGAGCAGCATGCGATCTTCGTAATGCTCGTCGATGAACTTGCGCATGCGCTTCAGGACAGCATGTGTTTCGGGGAGGTTTTCGTTGTTGGTGCCCTCGCGCTCGACCAGATAGGGCACGGCATCGAGGCGCAAACCGTCGACGCCCATATCCAGCCAGAAGCGCATGACGCTCATCACCGCGCGAAACACCTGCGGATTGTCGAAATTTAGGTCAGGCTGGTGCGAATAGAACCGGTGCCAGTAATAGGCTTTGGCCTCATCATCCCACGTCCAGTTCGACTTTTCGGTGTCGCAGAAGATGATCCGCGTGCCGGCATATTTTTGGTCATCGTCCGACCAGACATAGTAGTTGCGGTAGTTGGAGCCGGGTTTGGCGTGCCGCGCCCGCTGGAACCACGGGTGCTGGTCTGAAGTGTGGTTGATCACCAGCTCCGTGATCACGCGGATGCCGCGCGCGTGCGCCTCCTCGATGAAGCGCCGCACATCGGAAAGCGTGCCATATTCGGGATGCACGTCGCGGTATTCGGCGATGTCGTAGCCATCGTCGCGGCGAGGGCTGGGATAGAACGGCAGCAACCAAATGACATTCACGCCCAGCTCGGCGATGTAGTCGAGCCGCTCGATGAGGCCGGGGAAGTCGCCAACGCCGTCGTCGTTCGAATCGTAGAACGACTTTATGTGCACCTGATAAATGACCGCATCCTTGTACCAGAGCGGATTTCGCTTGAGTGCCGATTGTTTGCGCCGCGGCGGCATCAGGCTTCCCGCGCCGGCTGCACGCGCCAGATGGCATAAGGCGCCAGGGGCGTTAGCCGCAGGTGCTGGATCTTGCCGCGCCAGAAGGAATGACCCCCGCGCAGCAAGTCTTCGCATTCCAGCGCCTCATGGTCGGCGCGGCCCCATTCCCAGAGAGGGATTTCGAAGTTCGCCTCCTGCGCGCGATGCGGATCGAGATTGATGGCGACAAGGATGCGATCGGCATGTCCGGGCGCGGTCTTGCCGAAATAGAGGATGTTGTCGTTGAAGGCCTTGTAGAATGTAAGTTCGAGATGTGATTGCAGTGCGGGCTCAGCCTTGCGCAGCCGGTTCAGCTGCGTAATTTCGGCGACGATGTTGCCGTGGGCGTTCCAATCGCGCGGACGTATTTCGTACTTTTCGGAATCAAGATATTCCTCGCGACCTGGCAGCGGCGCAGATTCGCAGAGCTCGTAACCTGAATACATGCCCCACAAGCCGGACAGCGTGGTGGCAAGCGCGGCGCGAATGAGAAAGCCGGCCCGTCCGGAGGTTTGCAAGAAGTACGGGTTGATGTCCGGCGTGTTGACGAAGAAGTTGGGCCGGAAGTAATTCGCGACCGGCCGCGCGTTCAGTTCGGTCATGTACTCGATCAGCTCGGCCTTGGTGTTGCGCCAGATGAAGTAGGTGTAGGATTGCGAGAAGCCAAGCTTGGCGAGGTGATACATCACCTTCGGCCTCGTGAATGCTTCCGACAGGAAAATGACATCCGGGTGCGCGGCGCGCACGTCTGCAATCAACCATTGCCAGAATGGGAACGGCTTGGTGTGCGGGTTGTCGACGCGGAACGTTTTCACGCCCTGTTCGATCCAGAACAGAACCACGTCGCGCAGCGCCAGCCACAAATCCTGTACCGCGTCCTTGGCATAGAAATCGACGCTGACGATGTCCTCGTATTTCTTGGGCGGGTTCTCCGCGTATTTGATGCTGCCGTCGGGCCGCCACGCGAACCAGCCGGGATGTTGTTGCAGCCACGGGTGATCGGGGGAAGCCTGCACCGCGAAATCGAGCGCAATCTCGATCCCGTTCTCATGCGCGGCCGCCACCAACATGCGGAAATCCTCCAGCGTTCCAAGTTGAGAGTGAATGGCATCGTGCCCGCCTTCCGGCGACCCTATGGCGTACACGCTGCCCACGTCCCCGACTTCGGCTTTCAGCGCATTGTTGCGGCCCTTGCGGTTGGTGCTACCGATAGGGTGGATCGGTGGAAAATAGAGCACATCGAATCCCATATCCCGGATCGCTGGCAGCCGCGCGATGACATCGCGGAACGTACCGTGGCGGGATGCATCGCCGCTCTCGGAGCGCGGGAACAGTTCGTACCAGCTGGCAAAGCGCGCTTCGATTCGGTCGGCATCGATGCGGTAGGTTTTGCTACGGCCCCGGAAGCGGCGGGGATCGCCGCGATGCATGAGCTCGAGGGTTTCCGGCGCCATCAGCAGTGCCGCCCGATCCGGATCGGACAGCCCTGCGAAGCCGCGCAGAACGGCCGCAAGCCCTTCGGCCACACCGCCGCTTGCCTGTTTACGTGCGTCTTCGAGCAGCAGCTGGCCTTCCTGAATTTCCAGCGCGATATCGATGCCTGCATCGCGCTTCCTGCCGAGATCGCGCACGAAGCTGCCGTACTCGTCGATCCAGGCTTCGATCGCGAAGACGTACCGGCCGATACGATCGAGCGGCATCGCGGCGTCCCAGCGATCGTTTCCGAGTTCGTGCATGCGGGCGCGCTGCCAGCTGCGCTCGCCTTCCGCCTTGTATTGCAGTTCCGCTGTGACGACCGGATGACCATCGGTGAAAATATCGGCTTCCACAGTGACACGCTCGCCGACGATGGCTTTGGCGGCGAAGGCGCCGTCGTCGACCGCAGGCGTGACATTGCCGATGATCACACGGGACGATTTCACCGCCGTGCTCACATCGCGCTCCTGCCCTTTGCCGGCCGCAACCACGCAAGGCGCACGTCGCGCGCGGAACAGTCGAACTTCACCGGGTTTGAGTTTCACGCCATCTCCGCAAAATTCCTGCAATGGTTCCAGTTGGCCGAATGCGCCAAGACCGACGACGATATCGGATGTGGGTTCTACTGCGATGACAGGATCGGGATTGATCAGGGCCACGAGCGCTTCATTGGCGGTGCGCGTGTCATGCCCATGCGCGCGCACCAGAATGGTGAGCGGCGCGCCAGCGCCGGTGAGCTTCTTCAGTTGCCCGTCTACCCATTGCGCGTTGGCCACGAAATCATTCGCGGCACGAATGGCGGTATCGAGATCGACCGAGTCTTCGCCTTCGTCTGCAGAATCGGCATACGAAAGCGGCAGCATGATCCCGGTGCCGGTGAGTGCGCCGATCGCAAGCCTTCCGCAGCGCTGGCGCGACGAGGTGGGTGGCAACTTCGCCGGCGATTCCACCTGCGCAATCACCGGCGCGACGCGCGAGAAAATTTCGTACTCATCCACCAGCCAAGGCGCGCGGCCGTCCCACCACGGCAGCGACGACAGGCAGAAATCGATCCCTGAAAGGGCGCTCACGCGATCCCAAGGTTCACCCGTCGTATCGGCAATGAAAGTGACATGGTTCGAGCCGTGCCGTCTCGCCCGCGCCACCAACTCCTCGCGCAATGGCGCTGTCGTGGTCGCTGCCTTGAGCAATCGGAAGCCCCGCACGCCCGCATCGAGCCAGCGCTCCGCCTGTTCTGCCCACCAGTCGATCAGCGGCTGTAAATCCTCGCGCTCGCGCAGGTACGCGTGGCCCTTGCCCACCGAGGGATGGCGCGGATCCACCACCGTGCCCGGCTCCCCAGAGCGGCGGATGGCAAAACATTCGGGAAATTGGGTCACCAGCGGATGGTGCAGGTCGAGTTCATGTACATTTAGATCGAGAAATAGAGAAAGACCTCGGCTTTCGCACGCCCGCGCCAATGTGGCGCTGACAGCCTCACCGGCACCCGCTTCCGCCAACACAGTGTCGAAACCGAGTTCCTTCGCGCGCTCCAGCGTTTGCCAGGCGTCGCCAGCCCGCTCGGCACGGCCGATATGGCAAATTCGTGGCGCTGGCATGCGAGTCCTCAGCCCGAAAGAACGGAAAAGCCGCGCCTATCGCGCGGCCTCCCGCAAGAAAACCACCCGAGGGTCTAACTCGGCAAATCGGCCCGGAGTTCCCGGCCGAACTGGCTGGCGCCGGAGAACAAACCGGAACCCACCTAAGGCTTTGCGCCGCCTTTCTGGAGGGTCTGCGCCATCGAAAGATGCTTCTGTAGCGTCGGCAGCGTCTGACTGGCGAAGTTTTTCAGGTCCGTATCCTTGCCGTTCTGGGATTCACCCGTGAACAGCAACACGGCCTGCTGGTGCGCCTCAAGCTGCTGCTGTGCGTAGGCAGCGTCGAAGTCCGCGCCGCTCGCCGATTTCAGCTTGCCGAGCAACGCCTTGTGCTTGGCGTCCATCGCGCTCGGTGCTTTCAGGTCCGATTTTGACGACAGGATGGATTTCAGCTGGTCGCTGGTCTTGGTGTGGTCGCTCACCATTTTGCTCGCGAAATTCTTCACGTCCGCGCTTACTGCCTTGGTTTGGGCAAGCTGACTCGCCTGAATTTCATACATGTCGCTGATGGCAGCCTTCTTCACGAAGGTGGCGTCGGTTGCCATAGCGGGCCCGGAAAATGCGCTGGCCAAGAGCACGGCCGCCAGTAAAGGTGTTCGCATTGAACTCTCCTCCGCTCATGCTGATTATGAACGAGCGGCGTGCCAGGCCGTTCCGGGCGGAAGACTTTCTGCCAGATTGGGCGTTCTTAGCCGGGAACTCTCTCGCGGGCGCTACAAACAGGACATCGATGGCACCGAACTCCAGGCGGCGGGGAATTGTCCTCGCTGGCTGCCTACTGATGCTGCCGGCGGCCGCTCTGGCTGCAAACCACGCGACGAAGGTCCCGGGCGCCGACGAGGCGATTCTGGTCGCCGAAATCGTGCTGCTGGTGCTCACCGGCCGTGTGCTGGGCGAACTGATGCTGCGCATCGGGCAGCCGACCATCGTGGGCCAGCTGCTGGCGGGTGTGCTGCTCGGGCCTTCCGTGTTCGGAAAGCTGTGGCCGCAGGCGCATGACCTGATCTTCCCGCACGGCGCCGGACAGAAAGAGATGATCACGGCAATTGCGCAGTTCGGTGTGCTGCTGTTGTTGCTGCTTACTGGCATGGAAACCGACTTGCGGCTGGTGCGCCGGGCTCGTGCCACTGCGGCCGCCGTGTCGATTACCGGGATTGCGCTGCCATTCGCTTGCGGCTTTGCCCTCGGTCAATTCCTGCCGGATTCGCTCCTGCCGGCCGGACACCGACTGGTGAGTTCCCTGTTCCTCGGCACGGCGCTCTCCATTTCTTCGGTAAAAATCGTGGCGGGCGTCATCCGAGAAATGAATTTCATGCGCCGCAATCTGGGGCAGGTGATCGTTGCATCCGCCATCATCGAAGATTCGATCGGCTGGGTGATCATCGCCATCACGTTCGGCATCGCCCAGAAAGGCGGGGTCGAGCCGTGGTCCCTGGCGAAGACCATCGGCGGCGTGGCGCTGTTTCTGGCCGCGAGCTTCACCATCGGCCAGTACGTCGTGTTCCGCATCATCCGCTGGGCGAACGATACGTTCCGGAGCGAGTTCGCAGTGGTGAGCGCCATCCTCGTGATCATGGGCACGATGGCATTGATCACCTACAGTCTCGGCGTGCAGACGGTGCTGGGCGCGTTTGTAGCCGGCATTCTGGTCGGCGAGTCGCCCATCCTCACCGAACACATCCAGCAGCAACTGCGGGGGCTGGTGGCGGCGCTGTTCATGCCAGTGTTCTTTGGGCAGGCGGGCATCAGCGCCGATCTGTCCATTCTGGGCCAGCCGCAGTTGCTTGGAATCACCATCGTGATTGTCGCTATCGCCAGCATCGGCAAGTTCAGCGGGGCGTTCGCCGGCGGCAGGTTGAGCGGCATGTCCTTTCGCGAGTCGCTCGCCCTCGGCTGCGGGATGAACGCGCGCGGCTCGACGGAAGTGATCGTGGCCACCATCGGACTGACAATGGGGGCGCTGACGCAAAACCTCTTCACCATGATCGTTACCATGGCGGTGGTCACCACCATGGCGATGCCACCCATGCTGCGCTCAGCCCTTGCGCGCCTCCCGATGAGGGAGGAGGAGAAGGCGCGGCTTGAGCGCGAAGAGATCGATTCGCGCGGCTTTATCGCGAAACTGGAGCGCCTGCTGCTCGCGGTGGACGACAGCGCCAACGGGAAATTCGCCGCGCGGCTCGCGGGGTATCTGGCGGGCGCACGCGGCACCCCGCTGACGGTCATGCGTATCGATGAAAAGAAAAAGCCTGCACGTCCGGCTGAAGAGCAGCCTCACGAAGAGGAGGTGAAGCAGGGCGCGACGGAAGCGGCGGCGGCCACTGAAGAAGTCGAGGAGGAAGCGCCGCGTCCGGTTGACGTTTCGACGCAGGCACCCACCCGGGTTACGCCCCCTGAAGCGGTCGCCGAAATGTCGCGCAAGGGCTTTGGCTTCCTGTTCGTCGGCATCGACGCAACGCGTACGCCGGATGGCGGTTTCACGAAGCGGATCACGGGTCTGGTGGACGGATTCGAAAACCCCTTCGCGGTGCTTGTTCCGCCGGAAAATGGCGAGCCGGCCTTTTCGGAAATTCTAGTTCCCGTAACGGGGACAGACGTCTCCCGCCGTGGGGCGGAAGTGGCTTTCGTGCTGGCGCATGCGGCGCAAGTAGAGGTGTCGGCGGTGTACGCGGCGCCCGGTGGGGTCGCGGCCAGCACGCGCACACGCAGGAGCCAGGAGGCGGTGTTGCGGGATATTGCGCAGCTCGGCGCCCGCTACGAACTCACCGTCAAGACCCAGATCACGCGCCGCGAACTGACGGAAACGCATACAGTGCGCCAAGCCGCCGGGCGGCAGTCGCTGATCGTGATGGGCGTAAACCGAAGGCCGGGCGATGTGCTCTTCTTCGGCAACACGGCCGCAACTCTAATGCGGCGCTGGAAGGGTGCCATACTGTTCGTTGCGAGCTGAATAGGCTGGGCCGGAAAACGCGCGCCGCGACAGCAGCGCGATCGCAACAAGGCTCGTCATGAACAGCGCGCCGAGCAGCAGCCACGCCTCATTGAACGAAGCCGCGAGCGCGGCGCGGTTCACCAGCGGCGCGATCATTTGCTTCATGACGCTTCCCACCGGCCCCATGACGTGGCCGTGAAACATCGCGGCGGGCAGGCCGACCGACTCTGCGGTTACCGAGTCCCCCGCCTGCAATCGGTTGACGATGTTCGTCACATGCGTCGGCGTGCGCTGCTCAGCCACCGTGTCAACCAACGCAATGCCGATCGCGCCGCCCAGATTGCGCATCAGGTTGAACATCGCGCTTGCGTCCGGAATCTGGATTTCCGGCCAGCCTTCCAACGCCAGTCGCGTCGAGGGCAGTATGCAGAACATGACGCCGGCACCGCGCAGCGCCTGCGGCAGGATGAGATCGTTAAAATCGGTGTGGATGGTGCAGAAGGCGTCTGCCAGCAGGCCCGCGCCAAATAGCGCATAACCGACGGCAACGAGCAGCTTCCCGCTGATGCGCACCTCCAGCCAGGCGGCAATTGGCGCGCAGGCGAGCTGCACGGCGCCCGCCACTATCATCGTTTCGCCAATTTCGAGCGCGGTATGCTTGCGCACGAATCCAAGAAACAGTGGCAGCAGGTAGGTTGCACCGTAGAGTCCAAGGCCAAGAATGAAGCTGAGGAAACAGGCGACCGCGAAGCCCCGATCGCGGAAGCGGCGGAGGTTCACGAAGGGCGCGGCGCGCGCGAGACATTGCTGAACGGCGGCGATAGAGGCGCCAAGGCAGAATACGAGCAGCACATCCACGTAGACGCCTTGCCAGTGTCGCCTTGGCGCTTCTTTGAGCAACAACTCGAGGCTGGCGAGGAAGATCGCGGCGAGAACAATCGTGATGTAATCGATGTGCTTCAGCGCGGAGAAATCGGGTTCGCCGATGCGGATGCAAAGCGCGACCAGCCCGCTCACGACCAGGCCGGGCACGACATTGACGAGGAAAATCGCGTGCCACGTGTAGGTTTCGGTGAGATAGCCGCCGACGATGGGGCCGGCGGTGGGCGCAATCATGGCGAAGGTCCCGGCAATGACCGTGGCAAGCGGATGCAACCGGCGCGGAAACAGTTCGAACACTGTGGTGAAGACGGCTGGGATCAGCGCGCCCCCGAAGAACCCCTGAATCGTGCGGAATACGATCAGTGTAGTGAAACCCGGGCTTACCGCACATCCGATGCTGGCCAGCGTGAAGCCAAATGTCGCGCCGGCGAACAGCCAGCGCACGGTGAAGACTCGCGTGAGAAATCCCGTCAGCGGAATGGCAACGATTTCGGAGATCAGATAGCAGGTCTGAATCCAGCTGAGGCGATCTTGCGGGATGTGCAGCGCCGTGCCGAGATTTGGCAGCGAGCTTGCCACCACCTGAATGTCGAGTATCGCCATGAACATGCCGACGCACATGGCGACAAAGCCAAGCCACGCGGAAACAGAAACGGGTCTTTCAATCTCGGCAGCGGTCACGGCATGGCGGCGGCGGGACTCTCTCCAGAGTAGCCGGATTCGGTCGGCTTCGCTGCAACTGGTTTTATACGGTGGTTCATGACCGCGCGCCACAGCGGCGGGACCAGCGCCATCAGAATGGCCCCCGAATACCCAAATGGAAGCTGAGGTGCAGGGGTGACAGGCTGCAATTGTTCGTAGCTGATCGTGGGATTGCGATGGTGGTCGCTGTGCCGGCCCATGTTGAAGATGAGAAGATTACCGACACCCTGGCTGTTCCAACTATGATGGTCTGCAAACGGCTCAAGGCCCTCTCTGCGAGTGGACCGCAGGAGCCCATAGTGCGCCACATAGTTGAATAGCTCGAGAACGAGGATGCCAACGGCGCTCTGCCCGGCGAAAAACGCAGCAGCACGCGGCTGCAACAAAAGCAGGGCGGCATAGAGCGACATTAGAACGAATGCACCCTGCGTCACACGGTTTTGCAATGCGACTAAAGCCTTCAGCCGGGTGCGCCGGCGTTCGAAATTCCACGCGACCCGGATTTGTGTCGGAACGGTGCGCAGAAGGAAGCTCCAGAAGCTTTCGCCAAATCGAGCCGTCGACGCATCGGCCACCGTCGCCGCATAACGGTGATGGCCGTGGACATGTGCGAGCCGGAAATGCGGATAGCTCATACCAAAGAGCATGAGGAGACCGAGCCGGCGCTCCCAATGCAAACGACTGTGCACCATCTCGTGCGCGGCCAGCATTCCGAACACTCCCGTGCACGCTCCGACTGAAATCGCGAGAGCGACGAAGGGCAAGGGCGATGAATCCATGGCGCTCATTGCCCAGACGATGACGCCAAGCTGCAGTGGGATGTAGAGCAATGGCAGCAGGCGAAGGGCGGATGGTTTGTCACGCCCCTCGGTGCCTCCGCGCAACTGCTCCGTCGTCAGCAGACCGAGCAGGATCGCCAACGGCGTAAGCAGCGGGGCCGCCGGCGAAATCCCATATAGAACCGGAATGGAAAGCAGGAAGCCGAACGGTCCCGCAAATTGCAACGCTTGCACAATCGTCCCTTCGAAGGCCTCACAAGGATCGACGCTGCGAAAGCGCCGTTTCTTCCTCGCGGACGCGCCAGTAGAGCGCGATCGCATTCAGAATCGTGAACAGGATGGCAACCCATACCTCGCCAAACACCAGCGGCAGGAGCGCGATTTCGCCCGTCACGATCAGGTAGTTGGGGTGGCGCACGAAGCGATAGGGCCCGCGGCGTACCAGGGGCGCACCGGGCACCGTGATGATGCGCGTGGTCCAGAAAGGTCCTAGTGAAGTCACCGTCCAAACACGCAACGCTTGCAGCGCGATGTAGCCGCTCAGCGGCGCCCAATAGAGCGGGGCAGGGCGGGGCAACGCCAGCGCGATCGCAATCAGCCACGCCGCATGCAGGCCGACCAGAACGGGATAGTGTTTCCGCCCAATCTCTATCCCACCGCGCGCAAGCAGTGCCTTTGTGTTGTGCTGTGCATAGAAAAGTTCGGCCAGCCGCTGCGTTGCCACAAGCGCCAGGATTCCGTAGGCGATCATTCCAGCATCAGGAATGCGGCGGTGAAGCCGGGACCTAACGCGCTCATCAGGCAGCGCCCCAGCGGGCCGCGCGCCCGCATCCGGTGCAGCACGAACAGTGCGGTGGCGGCCGACATGTTGCCGTAGTCGCGCAGGGTTTCGCGGCTGTCCACAAGCGCGCCTTGCGGCAGATCGAGCGCGGCCTCCAGCGCGTCCAGGACCTTGGCGCCGCCGGGGTGGCAGGCAAATCCATCGATGCTGGAAAGCGCAACGTCGTTCTTGCGCAGGAATGTATTGGCGATGCCGCGGAAGTCATTTGCGACCAGCGAAGGAATGCTCTGCGCGAACCGTGCCTTCAGCCCATCCTCCTCCACTTCCCAGCCCATGATGTCGAGCGAGTTGGGCCAGGTGTGACTGCCGCTCGCGCCGAAGGCTGGCCCGTTTCCTTTGTCGGACAAAATGGCGCCCGCTGCACCGTCGCCGAATAAGGCCGCGGCTACGATGTTGCTCTTGGAGAGATCGTCCTTGCGGAAGGTAAGGGCGCAGAGTTCCACCACCAGAAACAGCACCCGCATTCCCGGATTGGCGCGCACCAGGTCGGCGGCCCGCGCCAATCCCAGCACCCCACCCGCGCACCCAAATCCGAAAATCGGCAGCCGGAGAATGTCGCGGCGCAAACCCATGCGCTCGATCACCAGCGCATCGAGGCTCGGCGTCGCTATGCCGGTTGTGGAGGCGACAACGATCGCATCGATCTCTTCGCGCGCAAGCCCCGCTTCCGCGAGACAGTCGTTGGCCGCGCGCTCCAGCAGATCGACGGAATTTTTCAGATAGAGATCGGTGCGCTCTTTCCAGCCGTGCGCCTCGCTGTACCAGTCGATAGGTACGCAGGAATATCGGCTGTCGATGCCGGTGTTGCCGAATACCGAGAGGAGCCGCAGTACTTCGGGATGGCCTGCAAACAGATGCACGGCACGCCGCGCCGCTTCCGTCTGGTTGACAGGATAGGGCGGCACTGCCGTTTGAAGCGCAATCAGCTTGGGCCCCGCTGCCATGGTCTCCATCATCTCTCAAGGCGCAGACTCACCTATGCGCCTGTTATTCCATGATAACTCTTGAAAGGCTATTCTGAACCCGGCCTGAACGGGCGGAGACTGCCCCGCAATGACAATTGAGAAAATGAAGCCTGCGACGATTGCTGCGCAAGGGTTGGGGTGGGTGGACCAAAGGACACTTGCGATTGCTCCCCCGCTACACCTTTCCAGCACCTATCTGCGCGACGAAGACAATCAGTACCGTTCCGGGCGCAATTACGCGCGCGCCGACAATCCGGCGTTCGATCAGCCGGAAGCGGTGCTGGCTGCTCTGGAGAATGGCGCGGAAGCGCTGGTTTTCGCCTCTGGCATGGCGGCCGCGACCTCGGTGTTTCAGGCGCTGGCGCCGGGCGATCATGTGATTGCACCGAAGGTGATGTACTGGTCGCTGCGGAACTGGCTCGCCACATTCGCGCGACGCTGGGGCCTCGCTGTGGATTTCGTGGACATGACCAGTCCCGACGCGCTTCGGTTGGCCATGCAGCCCGGCCGCACCAAATTGGTGTGGACCGAAACGCCGGCAAATCCGCTGTGGGATATAACCGAT